>CAZFSQ010000318.1:0-3452 GCA_964521975.1 uncultured Oligoflexales bacterium
ATTTTATTTAAAGATATTACCAATCAACTTCGACGACTCAATCAAGAATACATTGAGAATAAAAGTAAATTAGATTTGGCTGAAAAAAAATTACAAACATTGAAAACAAGACTGAATGAAAAATTGGACGAAGAGGCACTAAAAAAACTGGATGATCCATCTAAAAAAGCTCCGCCCGCCAAAGCCAGCTAAAAAAAAAATTAAGGCTAAAAAAGTAAAACGACCTTATAAAGTATTATTAAAAAGCTTGGTCAAAGTCTGGCGAATTGAACCCGTCTATGAACACAAGGCATTTCAATTTTTTGGCAAATCTAAGAATACCCACCTCGATCCAAAGTTAATTAAACTTGGTGTTTGGAATTTATGTAAAGGGGCTGGTGATATCCATTTTGAACACGATTGCAAAATTTTGATCAAACGCTGTGATATTTTTCTAGGACAAGAAGCACTTTTTTCTGAAGCTAGTATCAAATTATTTTCATTACCCAACTATTCGGGGGTTCATGCGGCATCTTATGTTCGTGCCGATGATTTGAAGGATGGGGTTGTTACTATTTCTCACTCGAAAATATCGGGTATTCCTAAAAGAATTATCTGCAAATATCCAGAACCTATTTTTCATACTCCTAAGGTCGCCATGTATAATTTTTTTAACCTGCAAGATACCCATGAAAAACTTCTGGTCGTTAATCTTCATGCAACCCTTGTTCGTACCATTAAAGGAGCACAGGAAGAATTGCATCACTTGATTTCTCATCTACCCGAACATTCAGGCCCTATGATCCTTGCAGGAGATTTTAATACACTGTCGCCGCAATATCTAAAAGCCATCGAACGCGATTTAAAAAAAATTGATCTAAGTAAAGTAGAATTGCAAGACGATCATCGCTCGATGTTTTCATCGCTCGATTATGTCTTCACGCGACAACTTAAAACCGTCAAAGCTATGGTTGATTTTTCGATTAAGAGTTCGGATCACTTTCCACTCATCTGTCATTTTGAAGTTACCTAAGACTCACCGAAAAAAAATCATTTAATCGGAGCACCACAATTGAGCCACTCACCAAAATAAGATCTTTCATCATCTGAAATAATATTCAAGGGGGGCATATCCTTTTTTTTGATCACTCGCTCGTACATTAAAAATCGCCAACTTGCGATATCTTTTCTTTCATCTAAATTAACATAGATCGTAGCACCGCTGCGTTCATCTTCCTCAAGTGCTTGGTGATGACACTGTGTACAATATTCTTGCAAAAATCTATGCCCAAAATTTTCATACGACAATTTGGTTCCTGATGGACAATCAAGATTGGACTCAACAGGAATAAGAATGTTTTCAATGGGTGGAGGGGATGAAACGACAATATCTTCTTGCTGTGATTCATCAGAAGAACCACATGAGAGAATAAAAAAAACAATGATCCATTTTATCTTCATGGTGTTTCCACCTCAGAATTTTCTTCAGCACTCGTATTTTTAATAATGAGCGATAATGGATCTACTCCAGGAAATAAATCTTGATAGGTCATCCCTGCCATCAATGAAATTCCAGCATAAATATTTTTAGAATTAATGATCACTGCTTTCTCACTCTCACTCCCCCCAAAAAGAGGATCTAATTTTTGCCCACGTGAAAAATCATCCACTGTACCCATCACTCCACCTTGAATGCCATCTCCCCAAATCATCCAAGACGTATAAGGCCAGTGGTCTTTTCCTTCTTGGGAATTTAAAACAGGAGGACGTCCCATCTCTGAGGTTAAAACGATCAAAAGTTTTTCATGAATATTTTTTGTCTGTGCATAGGCAATCACTTGCGTGAGAGTAGAAAATAAAGACTCAAATAAAGCAGCTTGAGATGTATTATTATTTTCGTGGCTATCCCACACTAAATTATTTCCCATCTGTACCGTGGCTGCTTGGGAATAACCAAGAGCAAAACTCTCTATCGCCCAGAAAGCATATTTTTCTGAATCATTCGCAAATGTTCGTGATGCTAAATTCGATTCAATCGTAGTGATTGCTGTCACACGATCTTTTAAAGATGTTCGATAGCGATTGCGTGTTTTAACTTTGTCAAAATCACGAGAGGATGATTTAAGCGAATTGAGAATAGATGTGAATTTATTATTAACAAACTCATTAATCGAACTTTCAATCGCATCAGAAAATTGAGTGACAGAGTTTTTAAGGATGCTTAACTCACTTGTCGAAATATAAAGGCTATCTCCTTGAGCGGTCTGTGTAAAATTAGGAGCATTAAAATTTAGATGTGGAATTAATTTTGTACTGCCCAAAAGCTGCCCATAAGTCTCTCCAAAACCAGATTGTAAATGAGGAAAATTTTTATTTGGAAACCCAAGACAGTATTTTCTCGCATTGTCATGATCCAAGTGCGGGCAATAGATTCCTTGAATAATCGCTAGTTTTGCTTCTTGATCCGCCAAAAAATCACGGCCGGCAGTATTTTCAAAAGCAAGAGAAGTGTCCCATCCACCATCACTGTGTAAAATCAAAAGAAAAGGCGGCTCTTTGCTTTCTTCGCAAAAAATTTTTGATCCTAAAAATAAA
The DNA here is from genome assembly GCA_964521975.1 of uncultured Oligoflexales bacterium. Classification (GTDB taxonomy): domain Bacteria; phylum Bdellovibrionota_B; class Oligoflexia; order Oligoflexales; family CAZFSQ01; genus CAZFSQ01. Next base: position 2,575 of record CAZFSQ010000318.1, read on the forward strand.
AAAATGAAAAGAAGATTTCTCATGCCTTTCATTTCGGAAGAAGTTTTATTTTCTTTAGATGATTGCCCTTAAGAATATTTAGTATTGCTAATAACTTCTTGAACTTCTTCAAAACAATCTGCGTAATCTGCTTTGATACGATCCACCATTTTTTTTGCGAACTCTTCATCGTAAGTATGAACTGTAAGATTTCGATCTTTAATCATGTTAATCCATAGTTTTTCATGATGAATGAGATTGGTTTGATAAGCTTTTGCAATTACATCCCTAGCTACAGTGACTTCATGTCCACCGGTTTCTAATAAATATTTAAGGGCTTTCCAAGATAACTCGTACATAATTTCAAATGACTTAATAATACCTGATAGATCACGATTATTTACAATTGGTTCAGAAATAGCTTCGCGAAATGACTTTAAAGCACTACTAAAATTATTTCTGACATTGAGAATTTTAGGCGATTCGTTTTTCATAAATTATAACCCCATCTTTTGCAATTGCGTCAAGAAACTCTTTTCTCTTACATTGTGAAAGCCAAATCAAATCTACATTTAAAAGTGTTGGAAGTTGATCGACTATATCAACACAGAGTCTATTCCAATCATCCTCCTTCATATTGGGAGCATCAAAGGCTATATCATAATCTGAACGTTCTTTAGCATCACCACGAGCACGTGAACCAAATAAAATTATTTTTTGTGGATGAATACTGGAAGTAGCATATTGAATAATATAATCCAAAACCTCTTTTTCACTAGTCATTTCATTTTTATAATCCATCATCATCTCCTTATATAATCAACTGCCCACAAGCTCCGCCAATTTTTCTACCTTTGCTAAATCGAATCATCACACGATAACCATAATGATATAAAATA
>CAZFSQ010000319.1:0-3451 GCA_964521975.1 uncultured Oligoflexales bacterium
TTACTCAACAATGTAAAGATAATATTTTAGAAGATCGCAACAGAATTTTGCAGAGAAGGGTTTCTTGAGAGGGGTAGAGGAAGTTGCGATTCTCCCTCTACCCCTCTCAAACTCACCCCACTCCCTCAAACGCGGTGGGATTTCTACTATGAACATTTTTGAAGCTAGTGACAAAAATCTAAACCCCATAAAAAAACAGTCAAAAAAATAATCTTTGTGTTTTCAATTCTTTCTTGGGTTCCAAGAGTGTTAAACTAATCGTTCCACAAGGGAACTTCCCATCAATGTAAAGACAACATTTTAGAAGATCGTAACAGAATTTTGCAGCGAAGAGTTTCATAATTTTATATCATAAAAAGATTCGATGTCATGCCCAACGACCGAAGGGAGTGCCTGGGCATCTTGATACTAAAATATGGTTGCTATTTTGCTTATGTAGGAGAAGGATATGAAATGTTTAGTTCTAGGCGGAACCCGTTTTGTTGGAAAAAAATTAGTTCAATTACTCTTAAAACAAGGTGTTGAAGTTACTATTGCTAATCGAGGGATGACCCCCGATCCTTTTGGGAACGCAGTTAAGCGTATTAAAGTTGAACGAACAAATCCCACTGCTTTAACCCAAGCTCTGTCAAATGAAACTTGGGATATTGTTTATGATCAAATTTGTTTCTCTCCCGATGAGGCGATGGCGATGTGTGAGGCATTAAAAAATCGCACCAAGCGGCTCATCTTTACATCTTCGCAATCTGTTTATGATATGGGGGCTGGGATTAAAGAAGAAACGCTCAACCCTGCAAAGTTAAAAATGCAGATGGGAAGTAAGAGCGACTTTAATTATCAAGACGGAAAGAAAATGGCGGAGGCAGTGTTTGCTCAAAAAGCAACATTCCCTACATTATCCGTTCGGCTGCCGATTATTTTGGGAGAAGATGATTATACAAGAAGGCTTGAATTTCATATTGATCGCATTTGCTCACTCAAACCTATTTTTTTTCCTAACCCGTCAGCAAAAATTTCGTTAATTTCTTCGGATGATGCGGCACGTTTTTTATTTTGGTTAGGGTCGCAAAATATTTCTGGACCTATTAATGGAGCAAGTCCTGAGCCTATTATTCTCAAGGAATTAATTTCATTTATTGAAAAGCTAACCAATTTCAAAGCCATTTATAGCAATGATGAAGATGAACAGAACACTTCGCCATTAGGTGCTCCAAGTGATTGGTTTATGAATGTCGATAAAGCAAAAAATGCAGGCTATAAATTTCAAGCACTCAATGATTGGTTGCCTGCTCTAGTTACTAAATTATGTCAATTGCAGACGAAGAGAAAGTGAGAGAAAAACCATCATGAATCCAACCAGAGAAAATATTGCTCAGGTTATTGATCACACTTTTTTAAAAACAGAAAAAGAGGGTGTATCTAAAAACGAGCAAGAAAAAAAAATAGTTGAATTGGTTGAACAAGCCAAGAAATATTCTTCTTATGCGATTTGTGTCAGAGAAGATTGGGTGAAGTTCAGTAAAAAATTATGCGAAGGTAGTGCCATCAAAATTGTATCTGTGATTGGATTTCCTGATGGAGATGCTTTTACAACAGAAGAAAAAATTTCTTTACTACAAAAAGCTCGTCAAGGTGGTGCGGATGAGTTTGATATGGTAATTCGCGTGCAAAAATTAAAGCAAAATTTTTTGGATAAGGTCTATGAAGATATTTTTCAAGTATCCAAAGCGGCCGAGGATAATGTTTTAAAAGTTATTTTTGAAACAGCGTATTTGAATAGAGAGGAAAAGGATTTGGTTTACACGATAGCAGCAAAGGCTTTTTGTGATTCTATTCCACAGAAGAGATTTTTCAAAACTTCGACAGGATTTGCTCAACCTGAAAAAGGTATTGCCGTCGGAGCAACATTGCATGATGTGAAACGAATGCATGAAATTTCGCAAGGACGATTTGGAATTAAACCTGCGGGCGGTGTACAAAATTATGATGATGCCATTAAGTTTTGGCAAGCGTGTGGTAGCCCCTGGGATGAAAATAAAAAATGCATTGATCCGCTGAAATATCGTATTGGAACGAGTTCTCTTTTAAGTAATTTGTTTGAGAGTGTAATGCAGAAAGGGTATTAATTAAAAATTCCTCTAAGCTATTTTTCCAATTTTAAAAAGATATTCAGGAGCAAAATCTGCTCCGTTGGGCCACTCGATAACATTCCATTCTGTTAGATACGCTTTCTTAAAAAAATCAGGATCTTTGAGTGCTTCAAAAACTTCTCCAGTTAGTTCGCTGGAAAGATCCACAATGCGAGTTTCATTATTAGTGAAAACAATTTCGATTTTAAAATATTAAATTTTTTTATTTTTAGAATCATACACCAGCAGATTAATATTTTTTCATTCCAAAGTGAATTAAAAATTCTTAAATAGACCTGAATTTGTCGAGCTGGCATTATCAGATTGGGAGCTATAGAGCTGACCTGAATAATTTAATATTGGAGTGTGATTGAGTGGTTAGATATTGGATTCTTTTTTTACCCATATTATTTGGGATTAACCCAAGTCAGGTTTTGGCAGAGTCTTTATTCTCTCAATGTCAAGATGAACTTGATTGTATTGTTGAACGTCATATTGTGGAAAGTGGAGGACATGATGCTCTTCTAAACCTGAAGTCAATTTCCCGTTTTGGTACAATTGAATTCTTTAATGAGAACCACCCAGGGCCTATAGGAAAATTTCAGTATCATACAGATATTATTTATCCTCGCAAGCTACGAGAAGAACTGCGTAACGATAAAATTCTAGTTGATCGCGGTACAAATGGTGAAAAATATTGGGAGTGGACGGGGTCAAAATATGAACTTGTTTCAGACATTGAAAAACAAAAGTCAATGTCTGAGACAGCAGAGCGGGCTAATCGTGATATTCTTTGGTTGACTGAAGAAATTAAGGATATGAAACGTGCTCAACACACTCCATCTTGGGCGGGTAAGGATTTGTGTCTGGAAGGGGTGAAAGAGCGAGTGGTTATATTTGTTTGCTTTGACAGGCAGACAGGATTTTTGAGTGCAAAAGGAAATGATGAAGAGTATAGGTTATTTTCTGAATGGACTCGTGTGAAGTCTGTTCAATTACCTTTTCGTCTAACTCATTTTCGGCAAATGAAACCAGCCTATGAAATCATTTTGAATCAAGTAGATATTGACCGCGTCATTAATTCGTTGAGGTTTGACCCACCAGCATCACCATGAGTTAGTGAATTAAAAAGTCTTTCACATCCAACAAAAACTTAGCCTTCGTATCATCCCCATCACACATCATCCACAGACCAACTGTTTTGTGGGGCCCTGGAAATTCTATTTGTACTTGCGTCCACCCATCATTAACTTCACCTGATGATAAAACGATATTTTCAATACTACTCGAATAAGGACTTACCCATTTCGATCCTGGCGAAT
>CAZFSQ010000320.1:0-3431 GCA_964521975.1 uncultured Oligoflexales bacterium
TGAGCATAAAAAACATGAATACCCTTGCAGAAAAAGAAATTCGTCGTGGATTAGAATTGGATGAATATTATGAAGCTGGTTACTTACAGTTAATTGAACTTTATCAAAAAACTGAAAAAACAATTAACGCGATTTTAACTGCGAAAGAGATGGTCAATAAATTGCCGGGGAGTGCTCTTGGATGGGCATTGCTTGCGAAATTATATTTAATTGATGGGCAACATGCAAAGGCTCTCGATCCAGCACGGAGAGCTTATGAGATGCAGTCACTCAATCCTGAGATTGCTGTATTATGTGCGATGACTTTTGAACTCAATAAAAAATCAAAGGAAGCCGTGCAAATCTATGAACAACTTTATCGCAGCAATCCTACCAATGAAGAATTAATCGGTCGCATGGTGGCCATTTATCGCGAGTTGGGTGATTTAAATGATGCCTTATCACTCTTAGATGAATTATCTCAACAAATGCAAGAAACATCTCCTGGGGTCGATTTGCAGAGAGCCTTTATTTTATGGGAACTTAAAAAATTTGAAGAAGCATCTGAAATACTTCTAAAACTTTCTAAAGAATTTCCTGATTCAGATCGACTAAATTATATGAGTGGGATTGGTCAGGAAAAGTTAAAAAAATTAGATCAGGCGATTTTATTCTATCAAAAGGTTGAGGATATTTCCCCGCTCAAAGCTCAAGCCATGATGCGTGCGGCTTTAATCTATCGCGAGTTAAAAGATTTTACGAAAGCACATGAGCAAGTTGCTAAAGCCATCCCATTAAATTCTGCAACATGGGAATTGTATGAATTAGGTGCGATGATTTATTCTGACGAACAAAAATATGATGCGGCGATTAAATTTTTAACGGACGGTTATCAAAAATATGCAAGTGAGCATCGTCTCTTATTTTTAAAAGGAGTGTATCAAGAGAAGAAAAAAGATATTGACGGTTGTATTGAGTCGATGAAATTGGTGATTGAACGAGATCCGCAAAATGCATCAGCATTAAATTATCTTGGCTATCTTTATGCAGAGCGGGGTAAAAATCTTGATGAAGCAGAAAAATTAATTTCGCGTGCGATCGAAATTAAACCCAGCGATGGATATTTTTTGGATTCTCTAGGGTGGGTTTATTTTAAAAAACGACAATACGAAAAAGCAAAAGAATTTTTAGAAAAAGCATTGGCCATTGAACCCAATGAAGGAGTTATTTTAGAACACCTGGGTGATCTTATGAAAGCAATGAATAATAAGGATGAAGCCTATGCTTATTACGAAAAAGCAATTGCATCAAAAATTGATCCTCAAGATAAAATTCGCGTGGAAGAAAAATTAGCCGCAAAAATAAAAACAGCAGAGAAAGAATTAAATAAGACCAATGAAAAATAATTTCTTTAAATTGTTTTTATTTCTTTCATGCCAAACTCTACCGCCTAAAATTACTCCCGATCAAATTCCTAAAAAATATCACGAACTTTTTGAGCGGTGTTATCCAGGGAGCGACCAAGCACGAGTGACCATTAAAAATAGCGAGGGGGTTTATGGGCAAGGGCTACTCGATTGGGAGTCGGCCAATCAGTGGCACTGGGGATTTCAGATTTTTTCTCCTTGGGGTGAAGCATTGGCTGTTGGAGCTTATGAAAATCAAACATTTAAGTTTAGTGGTTTTTTAGAAGAGCTGAATCGTCGTGTTACCAAAAATAAAAGTGATATGATTGCTTTTGATGATTATGAGTTACCGATTTTAGTTCATGAAGTTCCTTGCCTTTTGAAAATGAAATGGCCAGAAGATTGGTTAAGCCAAAATTTAATTTACGCTCAAGATGAAAAAGATAGTTATGAAATGTTGATAAAAGATTCATGGCGAAACATCAAAATTTTATTTAATAAAGAACCCACGGTTTTAACGTCTTGTGTTAATTTAGAGCGGAAAAGTTTTTTTAGTTTTTTTTCTCAAGAATTATCTTTATGCCAAACGATGAATTTGCAAGATGATCTTTCGAGTTTTAAGATAGAATGGAAAGGTTGGGAGTTAAATTTAAACCAACAAAAAAAAATAATTCAAGAGACGAAACATGAAAAACGACGAAAAAAAGAAAAATGAGGAACTGATTCAGTATCTCTATGAGAAGGGGGTACTTTCTTCAATCTCGATGAAGATCTTGCGAAAATTTATGACGCAATGGAGTGTGGATGCCTATGATGCTATTTTAGAATTACATTTGATAGAAGAAGTTGAATTGGCCAAATTATTAGCTAAGAAATATCAATATGAAACTTTTTTTGAATTTGAAAATGCTCATTGGGATTCAGGTTTTAATGAGGTTTTTCCTTTGGCAGAGGCAAGTCGCTTAGAGGCTGTACCTGTCGCTTGGGCAGATAGCCATAAGACTAAATTAAAAGTCGTCTTTTCTGACCCCTCAGTTCGTGATAATTTAGAGTTTCTAACCGAAAAAGATATTAAGATTATTCCAATGGTTGGAGAAATTACGGAGATTAGAAGATTTATTGCAAAGAGTTATCCTTTGGTTGTGAATAAAGAATTGTAGTGGAGTGATTTTTAGCCTTGTCCCTTTTAGAAATTGAAAATCTTGTAACAACTTTTACGAATGAACGCGGAACCTTTAAGGCTGTGGATGGAATCAGTTTTACTCTCGATAAAGGTAAAACAGTGGGATTGGTGGGTGAGAGTGGGTGTGGTAAAAGTGTAACAGCAATGTCGATATTGCGATTGATTCCAACGCCTCCAGGGAATATTGCTCAAGGCAGTATCAAATTTGATGGTAAAAATATTATTGAAATGAAAACTGAGGAGCTGAGAAAAATTCGTGGTAATAAAATTAGCATGATTTTTCAAGAGCCGATGACTTCTTTGAATCCTGTGTTTACGATTGGCAATCAAATTGGCGAAGTTTTTCGATTGCATCAAAAATTATCGCGTCGAGAAGCTCGAAAAAAATCTATCGAAATGTTAAAGCTCGTAAGAATTCCTGCACCTGAAAGTCGTATTGATGATTATCCCCATCAGCTATCGGGAGGAATGAGGCAGCGGGTGATGATTGCAATGGCATTGGCTTGTAAACCTGCGTTGTTGATCGCAGATGAGCCCACGACAGCTTTGGATGTGACCATTCAGGCACAGATTTTAGACCTTATTCGTGGGTTGCAAAAAGAATTGGATATGTCGGTGCTACTGATTACACATGATTTGGGTGTTGTTGCTGAGACGTGCGATGATGTGATGATTATGTATGCAGGAAGAATTGTTGAAAAAGGATCAGTTCAAGATATTTTTAATCACCCAACGCATCCTTATACGAAAGGGCTTTTGCATTCAATTCCAAGACTAGGAAGAAAATTAGATCGTCTCCCAACCATTGAGGGCAGTGTCCCTTCGCTTTTTAATCTGCCGCAAGGTTGTAGATTTCGTCTGGC
>CAZFSQ010000321.1:0-3424 GCA_964521975.1 uncultured Oligoflexales bacterium
AGGTGCAAGAGCATCGAGATTAAACTTAACATGGAGAGTTATATATTTTATCAAAAACAATGAATTAAAAGTTTTCATTTTGGAGGTCAATCCACATGACTATCGGTAAACAGTTAAAAAAATCGCTTAAGGAAAAGTTTTATATTTCTACGCCCAATATTTCTTTGACCACTGGAGAAGCAGTTCGCTACGCACGGGAATTTAATGAACTGAGCCAAAATGAGTTATCTAAACTTACAGGTTTTACACAAGCCACGATCTCTGGAATTGAGAATGATCGAATTGCATTAGGGGTTGAACGAGCCAAAGTTTTAGCAAGAGCATTAAAAGTTCACCCCGCTATTTTATTATTTCCAGTATGGGATACTCAAAAAGAAAGTGCGGCTTAGTTTTGTTTTTATTACTCCCCCACTGCTTTAAATAAATTTTTACTTTCTTTCAATTTTTCTTTTTTGATTAAATTACCGCTCAATTCAAATTGACCCGCATCATTTTCAGAAAATTGACTGTTTAATTTTATACTCAATTTTCCATCGGAAGTTTGACCAGTAATATCCATTTTAGATTCTGAAAAATCAACGGATGCATTTTTCACTAAGAAATTATTTGTACCTACTTGAATCGTTCCTGTGACATTCCACTTTTCTTGATGGCTATCATTTTCAATCAATTCCATTGAAGTATCTTCTGCATTTATTTCTTTAAGTCGAATAAGAATTTTTTCTTTACTTGCATTTTGCAATTGTCCAGAAAATTTGAGAGGTAAGCTGCCGTCCCCTCCTTTGAGAGGAGAAATTTGAAAACTTAAAGATAAAAAAACAAGAATTAAAAAACTTTTTGTAATGGAATGCATCGTTTGGTCTCCTTTTCGTTCACATTAAATTTGATTAACTGATATCCCATGCGACCTGAAATAATCTGAAAAGAATCTTTGGCATATTGTTCTAAAAAAATACGCACACGTTTGGCAATATCTAATAACCGTGGATCATGCGTTCTGGGTAAATAATTTTCGTTAGGCCAAATTTTTTTTGCTAATTCTTTTTTTGAAACAAATTCATTCGTGGGCTGTAAGGAACTCAAAAAATAAAAAAGATGTGGCCGTTGGTGAAAATCATGCCATTTATTATTTATTTTAATTTTTAACTGTGAATGATTGATTTCGATACTAGTAGGAGTTGAGAGTTTTTCTCGAATCATTTCTAAAAAGAAAATGTTTTCATTTTTGTCAGATAAAAGTTCTAAAACTTCTAAAATATGGTTCGTCTGTAGATCATTACCCCTCGCATTTAAAACAGTAGCCCATCCATAGATTGATTTTTGCACCCAATATTTTAAATGATGCTCAGAAGCATATTGTAAACTGCGTTTAAATATTTCTTCTGATTTTTGTAAATTGATGTCATGAACTTTATAAAAATTGGCGAGTAAATGCTGGTAACTAATCCAATCGGAGGGGTCCATTTCTTTTTGATTGAAGGACATAAGTGCTTCTAAATGAGGTTTCATTTTTTGACGATCATTCAAAGTATAAAAAAGATTAGACATCCCCAAATGTCCTCTAAAGATCCATTTTTTTTCTTGGGCTAAGAATAAAATTGTTTCAAATGATTCTTTCGCTAATTCATAATTTTTATCCATATAAGCGAGTCGCGAGAGAGAATAAAGATAAGTAAAATTTTTATCATAATGAGGAAATTCTAAAATAATATTTTTTAAAACTTCTTTGCTTTTTTCTTTTTCGTTTAACTCAAAAAGAGAACTTGCTTCAATAGTTTTAATTTCAATTTGTGCTTCAGGGGAAAATAAAGAAAAGTCGATTTCTTCTGTTATCGACTTAATCACGTCATTAAAACGTGATTGATAAAAAAGTAGTTTCAAATTATTAATAACTTTTTTTTCATCCATTTTGATAGCCCCTCTGAAAAACAAAAACAAGATGCCGCCAAAGTGACGGCATCTCTAGTAACATTTTTTTATCTACATTTTTTCCATTGAATTTTGTAGATGGTCTTGAATTCACCTTCGACAGAGTCAACAGTCAAGAGCCCTTGATTACTGCCGCGAGCATTGACCATGGCTGAGGCTTTGATATTAAGAGGTCGTGAAATTCCGCAAGGTGAATAGACAAGAGATTCAACGCCAAGAGTGTCACGAACTTCAATATCTTTAGCAACAGGTCCAGCAATTGTGGTGCTCAATGATACTGGGCGTCTTTGACCAAGGAATGAATAATCCGATGATAGTTTTGCTGTGACACCGCGATCTAAGTTTGCAAATCCCTTATAGTCAACTTTGAAAACGGAATACTGCCATCCCTGTGGAATGTGAAGATCAAGTGTGACGTTACAAGCTTTTCTCGAACCACTTAATGGTAGACCTGGGCCAGCTTCGACCACAAAATCTTCCATAATAAGTTGAAATGCTTTTCCATCATCGGTGATAAGTGAACTTGCAGATCCTAGAGGACAACCGGTTCCAGCATGAGTCATGCTGCGGATATAAATTTCTTTGGGATTGGGTGACTCATCTGCTCTGGCAAATGATGTCCATAGACCTGAAATTGTAATGAATGATGCACTGATAACTTGATTGATTTTCATAAAACGCCTCCTTCTTTTTTTAAATTTTGGTTTGTTCAATCAACCTAAATTTTAAGATTGCACATTGCGTGCCAAGAATTTTTCGGACGAATAATACGGGGTTTAGTGGAGTTTTTTGAAAAGATTAAAAAAGATTTACGAAGATTTAATAAGATTTAATAAGATAGTGGTAACAAAAATTTACTTTTTACTTGTGATTAAAATTTTACGTTAGTACGATAATTCAAAGTTTCAATTCACCAATAATAAATAACCAAGGGAGGGGAAAGAATGAAACGATTTTATGTGTTTTTATTTTGTGTATTTGCATCAACACAACTTAATGCAAGAGAATTATCGCGTGAGGAAAAACTAGCAGATCTTCAACAGCTTGTGAGTTTAGTAAAGGCTGGCTATGGTCCGCTTTATTATAAAAGTGAAAGAAGCGGTCTAGTGGTGGATCAATTGTTTGAAAAATATAAATCAAAAATTGATGAGTCAAAATCAAATCAAGATTTTTATTATTTGGTTTTAAAGTTTGTGGCTGAGTTTAAAGATTCTCATTTTGGAGCGATGGTTCCTTCTAATTACACAGCATCACTTGGATTTACTACGGACTTAGTGGATGGAAAAGTTTTAATTGATTCAGTAAATCGTACTCAATTGAATCAAGCGATTTTTCCCTTTGAACGCGGTGATGAAATTATAAGTCTTGGAGGAAAATCAGCTCAGGAATTAATTGACGAATTTTCTAAATATCGCGGGATGGGAAATGAAGAATCGGCAAAAAGAGTTGGAGCGATGTTGATCGTTTCACGACCCGGAGTGATTGTGCCTGTACC
>CAZFSQ010000322.1:0-3403 GCA_964521975.1 uncultured Oligoflexales bacterium
AAAGGTGAACCAGGAACATTTAAAGATCGGTACATTTGTGAATTGAGTCCGCATATGTTGATCGAAGGGATGATCATTGGTGGTTATGCGATTGGGGCGAGTAAGGGTTACATTTATACGCGATGCGAATTTTATGAAGAAATTAAATGGCTCGAAGCAGCTATTCGCGAAGCATATGATGCGGGGCTTTTAGGGAAAAAATTAGATGGAACAAATTTTCAATTTGATCTGGATCACTATACGGGAGCAGGAGCTTATATTTGTGGAGAAGAAACTGGACTTATTTCCTCTCTCGAAGGAAAAAAAGGTCAGCCGAAAGTTAAACCTCCATTCCCTGCTGTGTCTGGATATCTTGCTCGACCGACGATTGTAAATAATACAGAAACGCTAGCTCTTGTGCCTTGGATTATTAATAATGGTCCAGAAAAATTTTTACAATATGGAACAGAAAAATGTCCTGGGACGAAATTATTTTGTATCTCTGGGAGAGTAAAAAAACCTGGGGTTTATGAATTACCTCTTGGATATCCGTTTATGAAATTTTTAAATGAAGATGCGGGAGGAATGTTACCTGGCTACAAATTAAAAGCATGTATTCCTGGGGGAGCATCCGCACCGATTTTATTACCCGCTGAATTAGAGAATTTGAATATGGATTTTGATACACTAGCGAAAGCGGGAACGATGCTTGGTTCGGGTGCAGTCATGATTATTGATGATCAACAGTCTATGGTCGAATTATTAAAAGTAACACTTGATTTTTTTGCTCATGAGAGTTGTGGCCAATGTACACCATGTCGAGAAGGCACTGGATGGATTGCAAACATCATGACAGGTATTTATGAAAAAACAGGATCGAAAGATGATGTAGACCGCATAGCGAATGTAGCAAAACATATGGCAGGACGTACCATATGTGCCTTATCGGATGCGGCGGCAGGACCAGCGATTTCTTTTGTTAAAAAATTTGGTGATGAATTTAAAGCCTATTTGGATCGGAGATAGATGAAGTGACACAAGCGACGACAACAACTCAAGAACAAAAAAAGCCAGACACAGCAACCGTAACATTTACGTTGAATGGTGAAAAAATTTCTGTCCCTAAAGGATGGACGGTGATGCAAGCTGCTAAATCTAAGAATGTGGCTATTCCCCATTTTTGTTGGCATCCAGGGTTATCTATTGCTGGTGTGTGTCGATTTTGTATGGTGAAGGTTGAGGGGCGACCCAAATTAGAAATCGCATGTAATTTGCAAGCGATGGATAACATGGTGGTTGATACCTTGAGTGCTGAAGTAAAAGACGCTCATAAGTGGGCGTTGGAGTTTCATCTCGTGAATCACCCTCTCGATTGTCCTATTTGCGATCAAGCAGGTGAATGTGGATTGCAAGATTATTATATGGAAGTTGGAAAATATAAAAGCGAGATGGAACGTCCTAAAGTTTTAAAACCAAAAACTGTGGATGTGGGAAAAGATCTCGTGCTCGATACCGAGCGGTGTATTCTTTGTTCGCGTTGTGTGCGGTTTGAAGAAGAAATTACAAAAACAGGAGCACTCGGAATATTTGATCGTGGTGATCGAGCGATTATTGGAATTTATCCTGGAAAAAAAATTGAACATAACTATACAGATAATCTTGTTGATATTTGTCCAGTGGGAGCATTTACCTCAAAAGATTTCCGTTTCAAGCAACGTGTATGGTTTTTGAAAGATAAACCATCGGTGTGTCCTGGGTGTTCGACAGGTTGTCATGTTAATGTGTTTGGTAAACCTGAGACGCGACATTATTATCGTTTGAAGCCGCGTGAGTCCGATGTTAATGGACATTGGATGTGTAATTTCGGTCGTGATATGTATAAGCATTTGAATCCAGAAAAAAGATTACCTGGAGCCTACAAAGCCGATGCAACCAATCATGAAACCGGTTATCACAAAATTAATATTCATGATGCGTTTTTTGAATTTCAAGAATTACTAGAATCCCAAGCTGCAAAAGATGTTGCTCTCTTAATTTCCGCTCAATATACCACGGAAGAATATGAATCGCTTTTTCAATTTTTTGTAAAACAAAAAGGGATTCAGCAGGTTTTTCAGTGGCGTGATCCGAGCGAGAAAATAGACAGCTTTGATGGTCAACTCATGCGAGGGGATCATAACGCTAATACAATGGGTTTAAAAAAAGTAATGGAAAAGTTTGGGATCAAACAAAATATTGAAAATGGTTTTACGAAATGTGCCCAAGCGAAACCTAAACTGGTGATCGCATTTGCTCCAGAGGTTCCTCTCACATTTCCAGGTTTAGGGGATGCCTACCGACAGTTGTCTGAGTTAAAAAATGTAATTTTATTTACCCTTCATCGTGATGCGATGAAGAATAAAGGATTTAAACTGTTGATTCCGACGAAAGGCTTTACAGAGAAGGTTGGATCATTTTTAAACTATCAAGGTAAAGTGGGAGAACTCAATGCTCCGTTTTTACCTGCGGTTCAAGATGCACGAAGTATCACCGAGTGTGTTGATAGTTTAAGCGAACTTAATAGCTAGGAGAAAAATAAAATGGCAGTTGTTAAAGTTGCTCCACCCCCTGATGATGCTAATCTTTTTGCAGAGGCATGGGGTTATATCACGACCATTTATTCAGGAATGCAAAGTACGTTTGGAATTTTTTGGCGACAACTTACAGGAAAAGAGAAAACGAACACGGTGGAGTGGCCAGAAGAACCTACACATTACAGTGATCGTTTTAAAGGTAAACATTTTTTAACGCGACGTGAAGATGGGCAGGTTCGCTGTACTGCTTGTTTTTTGTGTGCAACAAATTGCCCCGCAGAATGTATTCATATCGAAGCAGGACAACATCCGAGTAATGAAATTGAGAAATTTCCTTTGCGTTTTGAGATTGATATTTTGCGTTGCGTTTTCTGTGGGTTTTGCGAAGAAGCTTGTCCCGTGGATGCAATTCGATTAGGACCAGAGTTTGTGATGACAGGACTTTCGGGTGAGAAATGGGTTTATACAAAAGATCATCTTGTCAATCGCCCTGAACTTGTCGGTGGTGTTCTCAGTGTGAAAGATGAAAATGATAAACATCCAACCATTGGACGCGATGTCTCTTCAGAGTCTTTGAAGACTTACGTTCCTCACCATCATGGGCATCATTAAGGTTTTTTAAAATGAAAAATTTTTTGTTAATGAATTTTTTGCTTGTTTTGAGTTTTATTTTCACATGCAAAAAAAGAATGGATTCTTTTTCTGAAGAAAAAGCCATCGCAATATTTAATGATAATAAAATTTCTCTTTATTATTTATCGGGGGCTGAGCGAGGAAATAAATTATTTTATGGGACTTGTCCGCTTGATAAATTAGACCAGTTAAATGAAGATTCTTTTCTTGGGTTGTGT
>CAZFSQ010000323.1:0-3395 GCA_964521975.1 uncultured Oligoflexales bacterium
GGCAATCACTTTTTTAAATTCGTGATTTTTTGGAATTTGTAATTTCAATAGAGATTTTTGATTCGAGTAATTAGCACTCGGAAATTGAATGGCATAAACTAATTTAAATAACGTTGAAAGAATTTTATCTTTTACATTCAAATTAAAATTAGCTTCTTTTAATTGAATTTCATTTTTTAAATAAAAGGTAACAGGGTCATTATTTTTTAAATTTAAAATTAAATTTCCATCCGCATCAAATTGAATCGTTTCGACTAAAAATTTTTCTTCTCCATAATAGAGACCAATAACATCTATCACAAACTCACCGTCACTCTTTTCAGCGGGAGCAACAATTTTATTAAAAGCAAATTGCTGATTGAAATGTAATAATTGTTCTTCTTTATTTTTATAATCAAATCCATTCGCACTAATTAAAAAATCAACAAAGGGTTCTTTATGACTAACTCGAACAAATTTGAAATCAGACTTTTTAATAATTTCATTAACGAATGAGAATAATTCAGAAGGTAAAATAAGATTTAAAAAAGCGATTTCTTTTTGAGTAAGTAAAAGCGAAATTTCACTATTCGTTTTAATAAATTCTTGAACTTTATAGGCTTCCGAAAACGCCTGATTAATTTTTGAAGAAGCGTCACTTGCCAAAAAACTTTGCGGTAATTGTTTTTTTTCTATTTTTCCGCAGGCAGAACTTAACATGAGAAATAAGAATAATGTCTTTTTAAATTTCATAAACAACGTCCTCATCCGATCATTTTTTAACAACTTCTGCATCAACATTAAAAATTAACGCTAAAACGCGTTAATATTAAAATTATAGTTATTTTATTAAATTAATCAAATATTTTATAATTTTATTAATAATATCGGCCTGTTTTGACTAGGAAAATTATTCTCCTGGGCAATAAATACCCTAAAACCCTTCTCCTCAATGCGTTGACTGGATTTAACGAGAATGAAAAAATCAAATTAGAGTTCATTTAAATTTTTTAATTCCCAATGGATGGATTGCATGGCAATTTTTTCACAACCGAAATGTGTGACTTTAGATATTGGAACATCATCGGTCAAAGTTATGCTCTCAGAAAAATTCAATCCAAGTAAAATTACAGGGGTTGGTTATGCATCCTACTCAGCATCATGTATTGAAGATGGATATATCGAGCATGAAAATACATTAATTGAATGTATTGAACAGGCAATGGAACAAGTAAAAATTAAACCCAAAGGATCGCATGTTCGATTATCAATCAGTGGGCGTGATGTTTTTACTAAACTCATCAAATTGCAAGAGGATGATTTGCGAGAAATTAAAATGCTTTTACCCTATGAGGTTGAGCAATATTTCAACTGTTCTCCTCAGCAAGTAAAATATGATTTTCGCATTTTAAAATCTAAACACGAAAAAAATCCACGCGAAAAATATCGGTTGCTTTTGACCGGTGCATCAAAACGCATGATGGACCAACGTTTATTAGTTCTTAAAAAAATGGGAATGATCCCTCTTGCCATAGACCCCGAATCCACATCGGTTGCAAATTTATTTGAGTATTTATCTGGTAAGGAACGTTTTTTAAATTCCATTACTCTGGACATTGGTGCGTCTAAGACCAAATTAAATTTTTTTAAAAATGGTGATTGGGTCAATTCACGCATTCTTGACTTAGGTGGTCGCGACTACACCAAAGCCATCATGGAGAATTTAAATATAGATTATGCACATGCAGAAACACTAAAAATTTTATCTACATCTTCCGATGCATCTATTCCAAAAAATATTTTTTACATCATTCATTCTTATCATGAGCAGGCCATGGCACGATTGCATCAAGCCATATCGCTTACTCTGGAATCCGATATTTATTCTGAACCATTTAAGCCAGAACGATTATATGTAGGGGGTGGAGGTTGCCTTACGCGAGGATTGCTTGATCGCATGAAACATGAATTTGGAGTTCCACTGCGATCGCTGAATCCATTTATGAAGGAACCTTATTTTATTAAAACGCATCCTGAATTAGAGAGCGGAGGATTTTATTATCCTGTCGCAATGGGACTGACACTCGGCCATTAAATTTTTTAATTTGTGGAGGAAATAAAAATTGTATTCAACAAATCTCATGACAAATAATGATGGTGGAGGAGATTTCAGTTCTTCTGCACGAAAACCCATCATTGATTTTTTGTTGATGCTGTTTTTAGCTTTATTAGCTTATGTTGCTCCAGAATTTATTATCCAACAAATTCGAGATAAAAAAGAATTAAGTGAAAAAGAAATTCTAAAAATTTCCGAGGAACTAAAAATTGTTGATCAAGATGTGAAAGCACATTCCATGATGACGCAAGAAATTCAAGACATCGAAAGTAATATTGGAAAAGTTGCTGGGGTGGGTCATGCCAAGGTGAATCGTCATCGACCTGTCATTGTGTTAGAGCATTTACAAAATTTGCGACCTGAAGGAGTGTGGTTTTGGCAATTAGATATTGATGATGTAAAAAGCCAAGTGAAAATTCTTGGGCAGTCTTATGATCATCTACTCATCGCTGAATATATGAGTTCTCTCATGTCTACTATGAAACAAAATATTGATCCGCAAGATTTACGAACTCAAGTTTTTTTCAAGCGAGCTTCTACCATTGATACTAAAATTCAGGAAACTCCTCGTAACGGCTTTAGTGATTTAGTTGGCTACCCTGAATTTAATTTAGAACTGGATTACGATATTCGTTTGCAAGATGCTCAGCCCGAACAACCCCAATCTGTAGCAATGAGGAATTAGATCATGGGATTTTATGCACGACTGCCAGGAATTTTAAAAGTAATTTTTATTTTACTACCAGCTTCTACTGTCATCATGATCTATCACTATCAAAATCTCCATAAATCTTACTCTGAGTATAAAGAAATTTCGCAAAAAGAAGATGAAATTAAAAAGTCTTACAAAGAAACCAAAGAAAAAATTTCCAATTTACCTGATCTAAAAAATCAACTCTCACGACTTGAATCAGATGTCAGCGAAGTGCAAGAAAAATTACCTGACAGTATTCCTATTGAAGAAATTTTACAAAAAGCTGCGGTCATTGCACTCAACTTTCTAAGGGCGAACGACCGCCGTAACCGGGCGGCGACGAAAGATTGTCAATTTCAAAACCGCCCGACTTAGCCGCTCCGGTTCACGGCTTGGTTCTGTGCCGTTAGTAAACGAGATTGCAGTCATGGCATGCAAGTAACCTTTGGCTCCATTCTGGGATCTCGCATTTCCGATTGCAAGAAGGGCAGTCATCCGATCTTGCATCCGATTGTACAAAGAGGAAATACCACACCTTCTTGCCAGTGCGATCATGAATCTGTCGCGCAAATTCCTGCCCAGCAGAGTTGAGTTCACTGCAGGGTG
>CAZFSQ010000324.1:0-3390 GCA_964521975.1 uncultured Oligoflexales bacterium
AAGAGAGCAAAGGACATAGAGGTCGCAGAACTTAGGACCACTACTTATCTAAAACTTCCTCTGACCTCTCATCACGACAAGCGGAAAAATAAGTAGCAAAATAAAACTCGCAGGCCATGATCCTTGATCACTCCACGCCCCAACACTGCAAGCGACTCCGAATAGACGCAAACTTTTTCCTGTATCTTCAGCGGCTGTTTCCTCCTCAGGCAGGAGATCAGCATACTTCACATAACTCTTTTGTTTTTCATCTTCCCAATCAATCCCACAATCATAAGAATTAACTTCGGTTAAATATCTCACAAACCCTCGATCAATCGCCGAGCGGAGAATCTTACAGTAATTTTCTCCCCCTTGACCATTCTCTGCCATATTTAAATCCATATCGGCGTGCAATATACCTAAGAGAGCATCTTTGAAACCACTTTGACGTGATAAATAATAAAAGCTGTTAAAGACAACTTGATCAAACTTTTCTCCAATGTCTTTTCTCAGTCGCCACAAAGTTGCTGACCAAATTTGTCCCAGACTATGCACTTGTTTGGAAGTCAGTGGATTATCTAATCTCTGATCATCGTCTAACAAAGCAGTTCTTAAATATTGGTGGGTGGGTCGAATCGTTTCCGCTAGATAAGGGTCATCATTCAAAGCATACGCCATATAATCCGCATAACCCTCATGCAATCCGCCGGTCTCTCCCATAAGGGCACTTAAAAATTGATAAATGACCTCATGAGAAAATTCATGATAAAGCACATCCGAATCTCTTGCTAAATTTTCAAAAGTACCAGGAATCCCCTTCCCTAGCAGAATCATATGATTGATGTGATCATATTTAGCATTATGCGGCTGTCCATCAACGAGAGTATTCACATACACAGGCAAATGTTTCGTCAGTGGCTCGTATTTAAAGTGATCACGATACCAAACTGTTATTTTTTGCAGGTAATAATAAGTTTGTACTTGATCGAAAAATTCTTTTTCACTCTCCGAAAACGGATCATATGTAAATAAATCATTCTCTACTTTAGCCCGTTCCCCTTTTTCGTCATCGTTATAAATACTAAACCACTTCCCATCTAAAAATTCACCATTGCTTAAATCTTCTATTTTTTTTGTTACTAATTTTCCCAAATCATTTTTCTCAAAAACACTAGCCTCGCGAGTTAAATCAAAGCTTCTTTCTTCTCGAAAAAGAATTTCTTGAGTTTGATCATCTATAATAATCAACGCATAATCCTTTGTCTCATCACCTCGCTCAAGCCATGCCCTAACAACTTGCTCATCTTGTAAAAAATAAACTGGCGTATGATTTTCATTGCTTTTAATCCAAGTAAAATCCTCATCGTTACAATTAAAATTTTCAGGAAAATTTCCCTGGAGTGAAAAAACATTTCCGTCGCGTAAATGCAATTTTATAGTCGCATTAAAAATCGGAATTTGATGACAGAATAATTTCCATGACAAATGTTCCATATTATTTCTTTGTAGTTTTTCCGTTTGCTGAAAATTTATTCCTATCAAATTAGGAAAATGATTTTTGAAATAATTCTCCATGGACTTATTTTGCTCTTGAACCAAACTAAAATTGCTTTCTTCAAGATCTGCCAAACCACTTTCTGAATCAGAAAAAATCGGAGACAATTGAAGTTCGACGCTAAAGGATAATTGCGATATGAAAAATAATGTTAGATATGAAATTTTAATAAAAACCATCATCTTATTTCCTCTCCATCTCAACGAAAAAACTATTTTTTCGTTAGATATTTATAAATATCGGAATAGAAATTTTATAAATTAGAAAAAAAAAATAGAATCAACCTAAATTGATGGGTATATCTATCGGTTTAGATCAAGAAAAATATAATTATTTTAAAAATTGCCAATTTGTCTTTCTTCTGCTTTTAATGCTAAAATTAAATCTAATTTCGTATGAAAAAAATTTTCATTACCATTTTTTATTCCTTCATTTTTTCGCAAGCTATTTTCTCGCAAAATACGCCTTGGGGGTTTGATATTCTTAAACTTGATAAAGGAGCTGAAGTCACGATGCCTCAACCCGCAACCACAATTATTCCTATTGATGCACGAGTGCAGTTGCGTAGCACCGATAAAGACCAGTCTATTTCGATGAAATTAGTTCATACAAGCAATGGACAAATTCCCAACATCAAAGTCGCTATCTTTGATAAAAATCAAAAACGAGTGCAATATATCTCTTTGCAAAAGGGCTCAGGGAGTGTTTATCCTCTAAAAAACTTGAGCACGATTTCTCTCGTAGGAGAAAAACCAAAAAAATTTAACGAAAAAGATTTAGAACACTTAAAAATTCAGATTGAAAGCAATCGCCCTCTAGGGGTTACTCATTAATAAAATCTTCATTACACTCTTTTTAACTGTTATTTCATCCTCCGCTTTTTCTGCTAAAGATTTAGTTATTTTATTACACGGCATGGCGAGAACATCCTTAGCATTTATTCCTATGGAGAATTATTTTCAAAAATATGGTTTTCTTGTTTTGAATTGGAATTATAATGGATTTTTCAAAACTACAACGGAGTTAAGTGAAGAATTTAAAAATATTTTAAATAGCTATGAAACAAATTCCGATATTCAAAATATTCATCTGGTGGGACACAGTTTGGGAAATATCATTATTCGCTCCACCGTCACAAAAAATAAATTTAGCAAAATAAAATCCATCGTCATGCTGACACCCCCCAATCAAGGGGCACGTCTCGCTGATATCTATGCTTCTTATTTATCCTGGCTCTTATTACCCATAACAGATCTCAAAACAGGATCTGAAAACTTTATTGGTAAAATTCCAAAAATTTCAGACATTCCTATTGGAATTATCGCCGCTAAGAATGATGTTCTTGTCCAAATTGAAGAAACTCGTTTAACTGAAGCAAAAGAACATTCTATTTTTGATTCTAATCACACATTCATTATGCTTAAAGAAAAAGTGATGGAAATGATCCGAAATTTTATTAACTTTCAAACTTTTTTTCCTAGCACAAATTTGCCTAATTAAGTTTTTAGATTGATAGCCGATAATGGTAAGTAAGGACGGGAAAAAATTTGAAGAATTATTTCCGCAGTAAGCTATTTTATCAGTTGCCATTGACTGTCACATGTTTTGGCATCGCTATATTATTCTCGTTTTATTCATCGCAAATTTTCGCTCAAGAACTCAGCGGCTCTAGCATTCAAGAATTAAAAATTATCGTTACTCAAAAAATCAAAGATCGCCTTGATCCCATCTTAAACAAATATTGCGGCGATAGTTGCCAAGTAGTTTCTATTCAACCAAGTATTGAAGAAGAAGTTTCTGAGAATGATGATCTAGGTTTTGAAGGCATTATGAACCAAACTTCCACACGCTAC
>CAZFSQ010000325.1:0-3389 GCA_964521975.1 uncultured Oligoflexales bacterium
GAGTGAGGCCCAATGGATTTTTTTGAAGCTGTAAAACAAAGACGGAGCATTCGCACCATCTGAATCTAGTTTATTTTATTGATTCTGCAAAAACGAAAACTTTACGAATCAAATTAAAATGGGTTTGGGTATCGGGCATCTTTACTTCCTTGGTTTTTATCTGGGCTATTTCAAGTATATTTATTATCGAAAATCTCGTCGAAGAAAAATATACTGTTATTGATCATCATGAAAAAACACTCACTTCACTGTTAGAGTATGAAATCCGTAATGACCGTGTTTTTGAAAAAGCTTATCCTGATGAGAAAAGTCCTGATGCGGAAATAAGTAAACAGAATGAATCCCCCGTAACAAACGATCGTGTCACCATCACAGAAAATATAACTCAAACAAATTCTGTCGCGGAAAAAGAAACCGAAGTAGAAAAAAACGTTAAAATCGACAATGTTCAGTCGATGTATGAAAATGACAATCTAAATTTATCCTTTGAAATAAAAAATTTAGTTCCCAAACAAAAAGCTGTTGGTTTTGTTTTCGCTATTGCAAAATTTATTTCTACGGATGGACAAACTCAAAAGTTTGTTGCTGTGCCTAAAGGCATTTCTATCAATGAATTGGATGGAACGATTAAAAATAGTCACTCGGCTTATCGCTATTCCATCATGTATTACAAGTTAAAGAGTTTCAGTATCCCCTTACCCAAAAACAGCGAGGGTAAATTTGAGTCCGTTAATATCTATCTTAAGAACGAAGATGGTGAGCAGTACGAAGAAAAATTTGCTGTTGAAGCCGCAAGAAATTTAAAAGGATAATTATTTTGTGTCATCCTCTAAAAAAAAATGGCTTTTTTTTCCACTCGCACTAGCAAATTATTTTTGTGCTCTATATCCGCAAAAAGAAGAAAAAACTTTTTTAACATCGCTCGATCATAGTCCCACACTTATCAACTCCTCAACCCCGATCCCATTTTCTGAAAGCCAAAAAATTTTCGATACAAAAAAACAAAAAGTTGAAATCCCAGAAAATTTAATTTTAACCAGTCGTGTAATCCGTCCCTTCTCCGAAATTAGAACGGGTCCAGGAATACAGTTTGAAGTCATCCGCACGATACCCAAAGAAGAAGAATTGGTTATCCTGGAAGAACATTCTCCATGGCTTAAAGTTATAGTTTTATCTAAACACGAAAAAGGTTGGTTGCATTATAAAACCTTAAGTAAACTTGAACTCAATCGTTCTAAAATCACCCTTTCTATTGATCATTTTCCTGTCATTTACGCTGCAAAAGATGTTCGTCAAGGAATTACTTTTAAAAATGAAAAACCAATTTCTATCCAACTCAATAAAGGAACAGGATTTTATCAATTGTATAAAAAGCAGAGGAGAGTCTTAGTATGGAGTCCCGAAAGAAATGGTGTTATCTGGTTAGCCAATGCAGATGTTTTCTAGCTTTATTTCTAATTTCATTTTTCTTTTCTCACTGTGCAACTACGATATCAGGAAAACTTTTAAATCAAGAAGGAAAACCTCTCACGGGAATATCTGGAAAAATAAACGTGGTTGATGTTAGTGGTGGAAGTGACCATCAGGGTAATACCTCTTCATATATTGCTGATTTAAACCAAGATGGTAGTTTTTCCGTCAAAATTAATTCTACCTTAGGAGAGGACTTTCTCATTGAAGCACTCGTCCCAGGATATAATGCTGAATCCAAACGGATTAAAATTACAGAGTCAAAAAAAGTAGATCTTACTTTAACACAGCAGAAAATTTCCAAACTTTCCACCGTCAAACTCAATGAAAATTTTGACCAGTCACAAGGAGGGGGGGGCGTCAACCTTGAACCCCCAAAATTTTAATGATAGAGGGAGATAATTAAGATGAAAAATCGAGCAAGCTACTATTGTTTATTTTTTTTAACTTTAATGTCATTACTGCATTGTACCCCTAAACCAATTTCTGTTTCCTTTGAAATTGACTCTAAAACCCATGAAGGAAATCCTCTTTCTGATGCAGAGATAAAAATTTCTCAAGAACTCAAAGGAAGAACGGATCAAAATGGTCATGCTCTCATTACACTTAATCTTGAACCGGGAAGCGAACAAAGAATAGAAATTAAAAAAGATAGTAATGAATATTATTTTGCTCCTTTTCATGAAAAAATTATTGTTACTAAAGATGGTCCTGCACAAAATATACCCATCAAAGCTGTTTTATATTTTGTTCCTAAACCCAAAGCTCCGGCAGAGGTTGTTAAAGTAGAAAAAAAAGACAACGTCGCGACTGAAGAAAATACAATAGAGCAAAAAGATGACACTCCTACTGAACAAGAAAAAATTGTAGAGGAAGACAAAACACCTCCCGTTCCAGAAATACAAAAAGAGCGAGTGATAACTTTTCATGTATTTTCCAAAAACAAACCTCTTTCTCTTGCAAAAATTTCAAAAAAAATTAATGGAGAACTTATCTCCCTTTGTACTACCAATCAAAGAGGACGATGCATCACCCACCTTCAAAACAATGCAAGTGGGCCTATAAGTTTGATGGCTGAAAAAAAAGGATTCCGCTCTGAAGTAAAAGAACTCACCCTTTCTCAAGATGAGCCGGTACGTTTTAATTTAGAAAAAGGAAATATTTTTTCTTTTAGTGCTTATTTTAAAACTTATTTTTCACAAATTCCTTTAGAAGGGTTGAGTGTTTTTATTCAAGGAAAGGAGGTTGGAAAAACCAATACCTCTGGCGAATTCAGTTACGATCTAAAAGAAGAATTTGCTGACCTTATTCCTATTCGCTTTAAGACTAATGGAGATTATCTGCCTGAAGAATTTGAAACTGATTTTATCGTCAATGAAGAAATGAGCCTCACCAAATTCTTTACTCCTAAAAATTCTCCTTCTGTCCGTATGGCTATCGCTCCTCTACAACTAGGAGGAAACCCATCACAAAACAAAAACGACGAACGCGAGCAAGATAAGGTTTTTAGTGGATTAGTTGATCAATATTTAGGTAACGCTCTTCATAAACATCTTTTTAGCAATCACGCTTTTAAAGAAATCCCTAAAAAAGATTTCTTAGGATTTATGCAGGCACAAAAAAAATCCCCACTCGAACTGATTCAATCAGGCTGGGTATATCATCGTCTTAAAAATAATTTTGATGCTCTTTTACTCCCCACGCTTATCTTAGACAAAAGACCTGTACTCGAACTTTCTTTTATTGAAAGTCACGGAAAAACTGTTGTTGCAGCAAAACAGGAATTGGATGGAGCGATGGACGAAGTTTCTATTGATAATGCCATAAAAAACATTGTGGGAGCACTATTACAAAATTTTCCTTTCGAGGGAGCGATTCTTAAAGAGGATGGCGACAGTATCGAAATAAATTTAGGCTCT
>CAZFSQ010000326.1:0-3385 GCA_964521975.1 uncultured Oligoflexales bacterium
GTTTTATCTTTGAACCACTGCAAAAACTCACGCTGCTCTGACGTTGTCGCTCGATGCAAATTGATGATCGAACGCAAAGCATCCGCAAGTTCTTGTGAAAACTTTCTCTGATAAAGTTCCAGATTTTTTAATTCATGCTTTAATAAGGGCGATAATTTTGCTTCTAGTTTAACAAAACTTTCCTCGATAAATTTATTAAATTTTTCGATCTCATGCACGTACTGATAAAACAATTCCTGGCCTTGATTGGTGATCTGATTTTTTTCCTCAATCACTAAACGTTGAAAATTTTTATTAAGATCGCCGAGCGAATCCTCTAGTTGAACCGTAAAAATATTTTGATATTCATTCAAAATCGAACGAATTTTTTCTGATTCATGCTGCAATGTCTCTGTCGCACTGAGAATAGCTGTCGATGATTTTTGTTGTGTGATGGGGATACGTGACCATTCAAGATATTCTTCGATATCTTGTCTTCGATACATGGGACGAATGTAGCGATCCAGTCGAATTCTAGCCACTCTCAATTCTTTTCCTGATATTTGGGTTAAGCGTGAGCGTTTGATCCCCAATAACTTCATCGCCTCTTCAGCGTCTACATTAAAATCACCCGCATAAGGCTCATCGCCGCGTAACCACACCACTTGTGGTAATCCTGAGTTTTCACTTTCTAACGCAGAACTTGCTCCCACGCGACCAGCAATCAATTCTGTAATTTGTGTTATTTCTTCATTCATCTTTAATTTTTCTAACCCCTCATAGAAATTTTAGAAAAAAATTAGAAAGTTTTTAATGATCCATTTTATTCAATACTAACGTGAATAAAATTGTAGATCAATTATTATGTCTTCTAAATTTTCTAAGCAGATTTTTTCAAGTCAGTCGTAACATTATTTTCTTGTGGTCTATTTGCCAGAGCTTTTTGAAAAATCTCTCTCTCTGCCATCGAATGACATTGTGAATAACAGTGTTTCCAAATGTATTGAAGATTTAATCCATATAGCTTAAATTTTTCTTTTATTTTTTCTGGATCATTAGGGTTCATATATAAGATATCCAGCATTTGAATCACAGTTCTAAAAGATGAAAATCTTTTAGCGAGTAAAATATTGTAATGCACCATCCCAACCAGCGAATTGATGTCATTATCCAACCCTTTCTTACCACCCAGAGTTTTCATCAATTTTTGAACGCCTTCAAAATCCTGATTATCCATACTCAATTTAAAAATATCTGAAATAGATTTTTTCGCGGAATCTACATGGACGCGATCATAAAGCAATTTTTCGACAGTCTTTGAAAGACTTCGATTCATTTCATCCATCCGCTCAACAAGATAATCCGTCTGCTCTAAAACAAACTGATCAAACTTAATCCATTCTTGCATTTTGTGAGACGACTCTTCGACCAGTTGATTGATCTGTTCATCCGAAATTTTTGATGACATAATTAAAATCCCCTTTTAAAATAAAAGTAATGTCCCGTCCTCCGGCATCTCAGCATTGCTTTCTTCTCCAAGCACAATACTCTTATAAAGTGCTCGATCATGTTCCGAAGTAAATGTTTTTAAAATCTCTTCGCGAGCTTTCTCTATATCCTTCATATTCAAACAAAGTTTATATGATTTTTGTAATGTTCCAACCGACTGTCGCAAATAATCTTGAAATTGCATTTCACTCAATAAAGGCAACATAATGTCTTTCAACTTTTGATCACCTTCCATCGCTGTTTTCAATGTTCCAAAAAGCGTATGGCCTGCCTGATCATCCGCAGTTATAAAATCTTTAATTTTATCGAGATTAAGTTGGTTAGCATTTAACATATCTTTAGTGAGATCACCAATATTACAAACCAATTCTTCTGAAATGGTCACGATAGATCCTAACCATAATTCCATAATTGCCTGAAACTGAGATCGAACTTTTTTGATCGACATATAATATTCAAACTGTGCCCTTTTATCATCCATCGTTTCAATATTCTTGAGCATCGCTTCGGTTAATTGTAACTGAGGAATTTTTCCTTCTTGGCGATCTTTAGAAGCTTTAGCAACTAATTGCACTAAATTACTAAGTTCTTCCGTATTAATGTTTTGCAAAGGATCAATTTTTACTTCAATATGATTTTCGATTGTTGATTGAATCTCATCTTTTTCGGCGACATCTTCTACCTGCGTCTTTTTTAATTCTTTCTGTTTTTCTTTCTCAATTTTATAAGCGGCTATGTCTGTTAGTTCTAAAAATTTTAATTTTGCTTTATCAAACTTCGGATCAATCTCCGTTGATTTTTTTAGCCATTCGATGGCTTCGTTTTTTTTCTCTTTCGCAAGATAGGTTAATGCCAAATTGTACATAATTTTTGTATTCTTTTCATCCACCACCAAAGCCTTCTTATAATGCTCAATGGCTTTATTGAGGTTATTCATTTTTTTATAGCAAACAGCGATGTTGTTCAAAAAAGCAGTGTCTTTCGGGTTTCGTTTAACAAGAATTTCATAATAGGCGATGGCTTCTTCGTTGCGATTGAGTTGGATGAGAGATTTAGCTAAGCCTTCTTCCACAAAATTATATTTCAGTTCATTTCCTTCCGCCTGTTTCAGGATGGCTATCGTTGGTTCCCACTGATTAAGTTGCAACATAATTTCACTGACAATTTGATAGCGATAAGGGTTTTTAGGTGATATGGCAATCCCTTTACAAAATGCAGTAACAGCCTTCACAGGATCTTTTAATACTAAATAGAGTTCCCCCATAAACTGATGAGCATGAATGTAGGTAGGAAACCCCTTGGCAACTTCATCTGCTAAATCCAACGCTCGTTTCATCTCATTTTTTTTATGAGCCACTTTGGCAATACCTAGTTTGGCTCGTGAAACAAGCTTTTGGGATTTAATGAGAAAATCAAATATTTTTACCGCTTGATCCAATTGATTGCCAAGAAATGCTTTTCTGGCCTGTTCATAATAATATTCAGGATCTTTTGGGTCGATATATTTAGTCCATGTCGCCATCACTTTTTCAGCGAGATCTTTCGTAGCAAAGGGCACCGATAAAAATGCGTCCGCTCCAAACTCTTGAATGAGAGCCACATCAGCCTCATCGAGATTTTCATCAAACAACATAAAAGGTTTACGATTAAGGGTGAAATCATTTTGCAATTCTTGTAACAGCTCTGTACCCGTCATGACAGGCATTTTCATGCGACAAATAATAAAATCTACTTGCGTCGCACGCATGGCGTTCATAGCCTCGAAGCCATCTGGCTTGACAATAAAATTGTTATACCCCATTTTTTTGAGATTCGTTTTTAAAGCAGCGGCATTGCTTTCAATATGGTCCACAATCAAAAAAACCATTCGAGAATTCATTTCAAGATAGGCCATAAA
>CAZFSQ010000327.1:0-3370 GCA_964521975.1 uncultured Oligoflexales bacterium
CAACAACGCCGGTCACACCATTATCATCGACGGAAAAAAAATTGTTCTTCACTTGATCCCTTCGGGAATTCTTCACCCACATTCGGTATCGGTGATCGGTCACGGAGTCGTTTTTGAGCCAGAAGCTTTTCAAAAAGAATTAGAAACGGTGGCCCAAGCGGGAATCAAAGTCACCGCAGAAAATTTAAAAATTTCTGAAAATGTCACGGTCATTACGAGCTACAACAAACTCCTCGACGCTGCTAGGGAAAGTCAGGGTTCAGTCAAAATCGGCACAACCGGAAAAGGTATTGGACCTGCTTACGAAGATAAAGTAGGAAGACGGGCCATTAAATTAAAAGATCTTTTTGATCTAGAGTCACTAAAGACGAAACTTGCCAGAAACTTAGGTGAAAAGGAAGTTCTCTTTAAGCATCGCTATAACATCGATTTTCCTTCAGTTGAAACAGAGGCCGCAAGACTTTTCGAATTAGGAAAAAATGTCAAACCTTTCATGTGTGATACTTTTTCTTATTTGGACTTTGCCGTTCAATCAAAAAAGAAAATCCTTTTTGAAGGTGCGCAGGGAATCTTACTAGATGTGGACTACGGAACTTATCCCTATGTTACTTCCTCATCAACTTCACTGGGTGGAGTTTATACTGGGGCTGGCATTCCCGAATCTCACGTTGAAGAAGTCTTGGGAATTACCAAAGCCTACACAACCCGCGTTGGCGAGGGCCCATTTCCGACAGAACTCTTTGATGAAGTCGGAGAAAAAATCCAGTCTATTGGTAAAGAGTTCGGAGCGACGACAGGTCGAAAGCGTCGTTGCGGATGGATAGATCTTCCACTCCTAAAATACTCCGTCAAAGCTTCAAACCTCACTTCAATTGCTTTAACTAAACTTGATATCCTTTGCTTCGTTGATGAACTTAAAGTGTGCATTGCTTATGAGTACGAAGGAAGGACCATCGAATGTGCCTATCCAGGTATAGATCTTTATAAAGCCAAGCCAGTCTATAAAACGCTCAAACCTTTTAAAGATGATTTCACCAATAAAAGTGCAAAAGATCTCTCGCCAGAGCTTAATGCCTACATCAAAGAAATCGAAACCTACCTTGGCATCCCGGTGGGAATTTTAGCTTTTGGTCCGGAGAGAAAAGAAATCCTTTTTAGAAAAGATTATTTTTAATGGACACGACTAAACTCGTCGTCCGCGAAGCGACTTTTTTAGATATCGATGAAGTGATCTCTCACGATGAAAGACATATGAAAGAGCCGGGATATAACGGCTCCTTGTCTCACCCCTTTTTGCCCACTCATCCCTTTGATTGGGAAAAAAGAAAAATTGAAAAACAGGCTAGCTGGAATAAGGAAATCACCGAAGAAGGCTGGTCGAGAAGTTTTATTCTCACAGATGAGAAAAATGTCTATGGCCATGTCAATTTAAAGAATCTTTTTTTTTGCGACTTTACACCGGGCTCAATTGGGAATGGGGCTTGAGATGAAGGTGCGAGGTCAAGGGTATGGGAAAAAACTTTTGATGTATTCGCTTGAGTGGGCGAAGTCAAAACCGACTCTTGATTGGGTTGATCTTTCTTATTTTTCTCACAACCTCCCGGCTCAAAAACTCTATACTTCATGTGGATTTCAAAAACTCTTTACTTATGAAGACAGGCTTCGTGTTGGTGAGACTAAGATTGATGATGTGTACATGATGTTAAAATTAAAAAAGTTATGACTAATCATTTATTACAACTAAACATTTCTTCAAGTTTCATCGTTTTAAATTCATCAACTAAAGATAGAAAATAAATTCCCTCTGCAGAATTGGAAGCATATTGATTTGATTTACTATCAATAGTTAAAGTAAGCACCTCGTCCTTAAAGATAGTCGAATCTATCGGCTTAGAATTTGATAGAATGAAATCTAACCTTGAATTAAATTTTTTAATAATATGCTTATTGCAATTCTTGAAACTTAGGGAAAGATCGATCAAGTGACCTTTCAAATTTATACTTTTTTCTTCATGTACTATTTCATATTTTTGATTTTGAAACTTCACAATTACGACGGAAGCTTCTGCAAAGGATATCAATGAAAAGAATAAGAAAATTATTCGCATTTTTTAAATTCCACTGGGGGTTTTTCTTCTTTAATTAAATTTTGGCAAGCCGGTGAAAACTTTATCCCTTTTTGAGTTGCTTCCTGTAAGACTCTTGTGAAGGAAGTAGAATGACGATCATTGGGATTTATAAAACTTAAATTCGTATAAATATCATTATTTAAACCTCTTTTTAGAAATGAACAAAAGTAAATTTCTTTATTTTCTTCATTAGATAAAATAGCTAGGAAATCGGCTAGATCCTCTTCAGTGTAATTATTTTCATTACCTATCGAATTGAGAAACTTCCTAGTCTCAAAGTTTTCAATGTACTTAGAAGAAATGCAAGACTTCATTTTATTATATAGCTCTGCACTTTCCATGGAAATCTTACCTGATCTAAAGAGGTAACTTAGCGCATGCCCGATTTCGTGTGCAATTATATGAATACCAGGTTTTCCGCTATCACATGCGAATTCAGAAACCGAAATGATATCTTTTTTCCCAATTTTTTTTATTTCAGCGAGAGCATTTTTATCAAATTTATATTCTGGGTTTTTGGAAACTATATCTAAATCATTTTGAAGAAAAAAATCCCAAACATTGGATTGGTCGAGACTTCCGCAAGGATAAACATCCCCAAACAATTCGGGATCTCCATTATAATCCATTAATTCAAAAATCCCTCTCAAAGTTCTGAATTGTGGTTTTGCATCTAAGAAGTCTTGAAAAGAATAAAATGTATTTTCACGATAATCAAAAGAATCTAAATTACTATTTTTTACTCTATTTTTAAAGTAATTATTAGTGGTATAAGTTAAGTCATTTGCCAAGTAGTCTAATATGACTTTTTGAGAATGACTTGAAAATCTTGGTAATAAATATGTCTTAACCTTTTTCATTGCTAATTTATATTTTTCTTCGGCTTTCTTTTTTTCACTTGATAAAATTTCTTGAAAAAGTAATTTTGCCTTACATTTATTAGTCGCGTTTTTTATCGTATCGGGATCTCCTATTAATTTTTCTATATTTTTTATTTTTTCTTTGACTTTGGGAGAATTGATTAAATCTGCGTAAGCTTTCATGCAATCTGAATGAGTGCATTCAGGGGAACTAAATGAAGTCACACCAAATTTATAATTTAATCTTTCATAAATTCCTGTAAGAGATATTCGAATGTTTGCGATATCCTTTTTTAATTTTTTTTTGTCTTGATGCCCTTTGAGATACTCAAGATTGAGAACTATTTCATCATCAGGATCAATTTTTTTAGCGATGACGAT
>CAZFSQ010000328.1:0-3344 GCA_964521975.1 uncultured Oligoflexales bacterium
ATTTACAGTGAGAGGTGGAAATCACGGGTCTAACATTTCAATCTTATCAGCAAACGAGAGATTGAAAGCTTGGGGCATTGTGGAACGATGGTTAGGTCTTGATCAGAATCCACCATCGCCAGATTATTATTTAAGAAGAAATATTCCTTCAACTCAAGAATCGTTAGAAGATAAAGAGTTTAAGTTAAGAGCGAAGTATCATTGGCGGTAAGTATATTTATAAGTAATTATAGTTAGTTACATTTATAGCTATTAATCTCTAAAGTTTAGATAAAAAAATCCGAATGTAATATGTATGGGAGGAAGATTCTAAATGAATTTTTATTCTAATTTTATTTTAATTTTTTTAACTTTATTTTTTTCTTGTAAAGGTGAAAATAAAAATAATTATAGGACTTCTGAAAAAAAAAATGTTGTTGTAGAAGACGATATAAGTAATAGCGAAAAAATTATCATCGAAAAAAATGATGCAACAGCAGAAGCATCCGGCTCTGTCAATGCAGTGGATGTAGAATCTGGGATTTCTATTTTTGCACCGACGGGTTTTATTCAAAGTAACATGACGCCCAATATATCTATTTCTGCATTGAGAAAAGATTTTAAAGAATTTCTTCCTAAAAATGCGGTGGTGCTGGGTGAATCTGTAAGCGTTGAGGTCAAGAATGAGAATGGAGATTATACTGATGAGAAGTTCTTTGCGAACAACTATGCCATTAAAATCCCATTTGAGCCATCGCAAATAAATAGTTTGAGTAATGTGGGTGTGCTAACAAGAAATATTGAAGACGGTAATGAAAAAGTTAGAGTCATTACTCCAGAACAAGTAGAAATAATTCATGATCAGAGTCAAAAATCACAAATTGTTTTCAAAGCGGGTAGTCCATCTTCGGATTATCAACTGATTGAATTTGATAGTTCCAATTTAACTCATGGTGATGTTTTTATTGCACGGCCGATTGAAGTGCAGGGGCTTTCTTGTAGTCCTGGTGATGCCTATTCCATAACGGCATCATGGGGAATGGCCGCAGGTACTGTAGCAGCATATAAAATTGTTTTTGATCGTGATGAGAAAAAAATTAATGATGATATTGGCTGTAATCTTGATTCATCAATTCCTAACTTAACAGGAACAACCTTGTCTTATACAATAAGTGAACTTCAGCCAGAGACAACTTATTATATGCGTGTTTGTAGTATGAATAATTTATTTCCTAAACCTAATTATTCCCCAGGTAAAGTTTGTGAAGTAACAACACCCAGACCGGATATTCCAATTTTACAACTTGTTTTTGCTCAAAATCTGTACAATATATTTTATTCCAAAAACTCTTCAGGTGGAGATTGGAATGGTGTGGTTGAAAAAATTGGTGAAACTTATACTTCGGCTTATCTTGATAAAATTTTCTTTGAAACCAATTTTAAAACAGGAGACGCTTATGTTGCATGGAAGCAATATGATGGTTCAACTGGATATTATTTGACTTCAAAGAAGACAACATGGCAAACAAATTTTATTGAAATTGGCTACGACACTTTGTTGATGAAAGATATAACCATTCATTACAATACGGGTGATGTAAATTTTAAATTGGAACGGGATAACAGGTATCATTATGAAGCTCATCTCAAAAATTCTAGCTTTACATTAGTGGATACTGATAATAGACCTTTTCTTAATTATGACATTTTTACTATTCCTCCATATGGAACTTATCTTACCAGAGAAGATGGAGAACGCATTTTGACAGGTTTTGAACATTCAGGTGGAGGGGCGTATAGAATTGTAAGCACCAAAACGATTGATGGACTTTGGATTGACCATGCTGAAAATCCGAGCCAAAATTTAGTGATACCAACTCCGACTTGTAATCCTGTTACAACAACGCTTCATTCGCAGTTAGATCAAAATCAGAAACTTCATTTAGCTTATATTTGTCAAAACTCTTTGGGCAAACAAGCTTTATTTTATGCAACCAATCGTTCAGGGGATTTTACATATAAGCAGATAGATGAGGTAGAAACATATTTTGCTATAGGAGCCTTTGAAATGGTGCTTGATGAAGAAGGCAATGCTTATTTCGTTTATTTAAAAGGCGGAGATGGTTCTACGAATCAGACTTCTGATAATACAATTTATATAGCAAAGCATCATGTTTCAGATAATAATTTAGTTCTCGAAAGTATCCCAGCCTTTATTGAAGGAAGATCTATAAATAGTATTGGCATAAAAAAAATTAATATTGCCGTAGATAAAAATCAAAAAATTCATGTTGTGTATCCTATTTCTTCATTCACAGAAACATCACAAGCATTAGAAACGAAGGTTATTTATCTGACGAATATATCTGGTGAATTCAAAAAGTCATATATTGTAGAAAATAGTTGTGAATGGGTTAGCAATAATTGCGGTTCATATGATGTCATCGGATTAAGAATCAACAATATGCCGAGATATTAATTCTCACTGATCCAATTGCTTCAACAATCCACCCAACGCATTTTTCTGTAGCTCAGTGAGTTTAGAAAATTGTAAGCCGACGGTTTTACTTTTTGAATCTTGCCATGTCATTTTTACTTTTATTTTGGTGGTGGGTACAGAAGATGGTTTTTTAGTAGCCAATTTTTTCTGCACTTTCTTTTTACCTTTTACGTTTTTAGCACCCTTTTTATTTTTGGTTTGAAGAGTTGATTCTTTGTTTTGATGTTTTTCTGGTGACGCAAGAGAAAGAGGCAGAGCAAGAATTAATTCCTCCGATTTTTTTATTTTGATATTTTGATCGAGTTGCAAACAAACCCCGCCCATTGACACATTCAAAATTTTTCCATTAACTTGGGGCAGTTTTTTATTCTTAGACAAATTTTTTCCTATGAGTTCTGTATCTAATTCCGAATTAAATCGTTTAACAATACGGTGTTTGTTAATAAAGAATTTTTCAATTTTAGGGACTAATTTGCTTTCGTTGACTGGTTTTTCAATCCATGCTCCAGCATCCTCGAAGGTAAACAAATGATTTTTAGCAGCTTGTTTTACAATTTCATCAACGAAGGCAGTCATTAAAATTGGACCATCATAAACCTTCCTAATCAGTTCAACTAAAGTCACGCCATCGGTATCAGGTAAATCAAAATCAACAAGGCACATATCGGGCTTGTGCAGTTGAACTTTATCAATAGCCTCTGCTCCAGAGCCAGCAACATAAACAGTGATGCCTTGAACGGTATCTTTAAAAATTTCAGAAGTCATAACGAGCGATGATTTTCCTGAATCTGCAATGAGGACGGATGACATATTAAAATCTCCTTATTCATAATTTTAGATGGATGAATTATTTTTAATTCTAACA
>CAZFSQ010000329.1:0-3343 GCA_964521975.1 uncultured Oligoflexales bacterium
TTAAATAATGGTGCTAAAAATGTGGGGTAAATCCACATAGTCAATAAACTAATAATCGCAATACTCGCCCAAGCCCATATCCACCAATCTTCTCCCATCGACTCCATGATCCAGAGAATGAGATATAAAACCCCACCTCCCAATAAAATCGAAAGAACTAAAGATTTCAATAAATCAGTAAAAAATAATTTAACTGTTTGTCGATTGAACCCATGTTTTTCTTCGATCACAAAGATACGAAAAAGGTCGAATGGGATTTGCAGAATCATCGAGATGAAAGAAAGAATGCCAATAAAAAATAGACCCGTCGTTATACTTTCTCCAGAAAACCATGCCTGTGAAAATCTTAGCGATTCCATTTCAACCCAACCCAATCCACCCCAACAAATAAAAAGAATAAAGGCGACCGTATTGATGCCTTCATGGATCTTAGAGAATTGATAGCGGTCAGAAGAATAACTTAAAGCTTTGGTCATTTCCTCATCACTAATATTCAAAGATCGTTTGGCTAACTCTTGATTCTTAGGTTCTTGACAAAAATCAAAATTAAGCTTGGCCAGATATTTTTCAATTAGATATTGAATTAATTTGATGGTTACAAAAATTCCGAGTAATAGTTCTGGTTTTATCATCTCTTTCCTCACTTCTTATTTTTCAGAATTTTAATTTTATAGCGAACCTGCCGATAAATAAAGAACGAAAGTTGGAGGTCCTTTGTCTGTTCCTTTAAGCAACGAAAAATCCCCATTTTTTCTCAAGGTGAAAAGCGAAAATATTTTTATCCCTGAAGAAGTTCCAACGCAAGATATTATCAGTAAGGTTAAAGATACGTTTGCATCTTATCCTCAAGAACTTAATTCTTATCCTTGGGAAACACCTCTCTATGATTTACCCTCGATTGTTTTTCATTCCGATGAAGCGAGTGCATTAAGTTTAAAAAATGAAGTGGAAGCTTCTGGATTTAAAAAGATTGAATGTCAGTATCGTGTTGAAGAAATTTTAAATATTTTATATTCACGTCCCATAGGGAATATTTTTTTATGGTACGATCAAAACAAAACAGAATCACTCACCCTCTTACAAGCGATCTCGGAAGCTCGTGATTTACCGCGACATCATATAGTTGTCCTTGTACCAGAAAAAAATCCCCTCGATCAGTTTAATAAAGCAGGGGGTCATCTCCTCTACGATAAAATTTTAATTCTTAATCGTGGCGACCGAAATAAATTTCACGAGGAGATGAAACTTTGTTTTGAACATTATATGTCTCGAATTAAAGGTGTCGCGATTATTGCTTCCATGCGAATTCCCTTTAAATTAGGTAATGAAAAAAATCAAAAAATACCTATCGAACTTTCTGAATTAAACAAACTTGCAAGTTCGATTCAGACGGATACACGTTTAAATTATTGGAGTAAAGCTGAACCCATCCCCCATCTTGTCGTACTCAATCAGTTAGAAGAGGCGAAAAAAAAATCAGAAGAACTTTTAAAAACATATCCAACTATATTTGATGGAAAATATTTAAACGCTCTTGTTACAGCTAAAACAAAAAACCCTTCCGAGGGTGGAAAAATAATTGCTCAAGCACTGATAGAGCAAAATCAAATTCCTAAATGGAGATTTGTTTTATCTACGAGAAATTTAATAAAATGGGGAGCTGTGGATGCCTTGCAACTTGTTCTTGAAAAATGGATAACTCTCTTTCCTAAAGATGATTCTCACTTTTTTTGTTTTGCGATGGCCTCATATTTACAGTTAAAAAAAATAGAATCTCAGATACAAAAAAATTATTTAAAAAAAGCACTCTTTGATGCTCCTCTTAGATCGGAATATCTTATGGCTTTGGCTAATTATTTTGATGTGAATAAAGAATATCGTCGTGTCGAAGAGATTTTAATGCATGGGCAAAGAGCCTATTTAATGAGTCGTCACAGTGCTTGGCTTTTATTAGCACGCTCTTTTTTTCAGCAAAGAAAGCCACGCTTTGCTCAAGAGACGCTTGAAAAAGTTTTACGTGAAGATATTGAAAATAAAACGGCACTCAAATTTAAAATGGAATTTGGGTTATGAAAAAGTATTTTCTCATAATACTGTTTTTCGATCTTTTCTCATGCCGTGATCGCATCCATACTATTTCTTATCGAAAAAAAGGAGGTGTCAAATCTCCTTCCGAAGACAAAAAAGACATCTCCAAAGTTTCCACTGACCCGAAAGCTAAAGATCACCGTGTTATCTTAATCCAAGATAGCGGTTTTGATATTCATCATCCCATTTTTATGGATAAAGAAAATAACGAATCAAAAATATTGGCGATATTCCAAAAAAAATGTTCTTCTGATGTGAACAAAGATAAAGATAAGAGTTTATCATTCGAGGAAAAGAAAAATAAAATTTTAGCAGAACTTAAAACAAAAGACACGACATGTGATTTAGTAGAATCGTCTGAAAAAAAAACAGAACAAAATTTAAATCCAGAAATGTTAGCTCTTCGCGATCAATGGAACCTGGCGGTTCGAGAAAAAAAAATAAAAGAAATTTTCACCTCTCCTGAGGAGAGACGAAAAATTAATGTGTTACTCAATTCTACTTCTAACGAATCTCACGGTTTGGCTACATCAAGTTTGATCGCCTACAACAATTCTAGTGTAAGGTTTGTTTTTTTGGATTTAGATATCTCTAACTCAAAATCACTAGCCCAAGAGACCGAATGCTTACAAGCGGAATCTCTCAAAGAAGAATTAAAAATTTATCGTCAACCTGAAGTGGAAAAGGCTTTTATCGAACAGCCGCTTTCTTTATTTCATGAAAAATTAATCGAAATCATAAAAAAATATAACATCACAATTGAAAATTTAAGTTTTGGCAAACCTGGTCGTTTATTCATGGAAAATATTTATAAACAGAAAGGTTGTCCCATCAATTTGCAGGAAAGATATCAACTTCTTTCATCTCTCGAACAAAAAAGGAATACATTTCTTCGCGAGCAAATTAAAAAAAGTACAGAAAAAGATATTTTAACGATTCAAGCGGCCGATAATTTTCAAGGGAGTCTTGATTCTCCAAGCGATTCTATAGACTGTTTTGCTGATGGAGTCCCGCATCTATTTATTGGTAGTTATGATATCACAGGTCACAGGAGTGATTTTTCAAGTTTTGGTAAATGTGTGGATGCCTTTTCATTGGGGGAATCTCTTATCGTCGCCTCACCGAATAGTTTCTTATCTATTCGCGAGGGGACAAGTTACGCAGCTCCTCTAATCACCTGATTTATTCCACAAAAGTATAAACCAGAACTTCCTATCCTCGATATTTATAATGATCTTACAAAACATATAATTAA
>CAZFSQ010000330.1:0-3338 GCA_964521975.1 uncultured Oligoflexales bacterium
AAAACAAGTGAATTAAAATTTATTTTAATATTAAGTTTTTTCGCTCTATGGATTTTGTTGGGACCCGAAATTTCTGGCCCACTAAAAACCTTACCTCTATATGATCAAATTCTATACGCTCGCTTTGAAACTTTGCTCAATATTGGTTGGATTTTAATTGCAGGTTTTGGGGCTTCTCAAATTTTTAAATATGGTGGCGTGATTGGTCGAAGTATCCTTGCCTTAGGTTTCCTGTTTATTCTTTTAGGAATTTTTGATGCTCGGAAAATCATTAAACTAGAAGATGATTTCCCCATCAAGAAACAAGAAACTCAAACCATTGCCAACTGGCTTAAAAAAAATGGTGATAAGAACGCTCGCATTTACTCTGAGTTCAATCGCTTTAGTAATGACATCAGTGTCAATTATCTGAGGCATCAAATCCCATTACTCTCCGGCATGAATGAATTAGTAAGTTGGTGCTATGAAAGTTCTCCCGTGAGTTTTCCTTTAATTAAGCAGGGACTTTATTGGCATTCTCCTCTGGCAGTTTTAAATATCAGCCAAAAATATAATGTAAAATATGTTATCGCCGAATCACCCTCGTTTAAAAAGTTTTTAGAAAATGATCCCCGTTGGAAATTAAAAATCGTCTATGGAAATTTACAAGTGTTTGAAGATGTGAGTTATAACGCAAGCGAAGAAACTAAGAGTTCCGTTTTAAAATATAATTATTCACCCTTCTGGAAATTTACACTCGCTGGCCGTGTTATTGATTATGAAAAAAATGAAGATGGTTTTATCCAATTGAATTTGCAAAATGAAGAATTAGAAAAAATAAATGCGTTGTCTATGGAATGGAATATTTTTCCTTATCTTTGGAAGGGATTTTTAATTTCTATATTAGGATTGGGTCTATTATTTTTTGTTTCACAAACCGCCCTGATCGCAGGCATTGCTTTTACTATTCTAGTGAGTTGTAGTTTTGTTTTTTCGCTTATCAGCAAAAGCAATTCATTATCCGAAGGCGAATTTAAAAATGGGTTTACTTTTCCTTTGCAAGAAAATTTTCAAGAAAAATTTATCGAAGGGGAATCTTTTACTAATCTATTGGGTGATTATGGTGGGATGGGATTTATTATAAGAAATAATTTAAATGTTGTAATGTCACAGGATATGGCGATGTTTTTACCATTTTCCTTTTGGGTTCATCAAATTTTCTTAGAAAATAAGAATCACAATTTAGATGGATGTTATCAAATAGCCATTAAAGGTTGGAAAATAAATCCCAAAGAAAATTTTACTTTTTCGCTTAGTCAAAATGAAAAAAACATAACGCGTTTTAATTTTAATGAGACTATCAAAATAAATCTTGTCAAAGACAAACCCTTATTTTTAAATTTCTATTCACAAGATAAGTTCAAGTTTCTACAAAAATCAATGCATGGTGTTGTGTTGGATGGGGTGTCGTTGGTGCGTGATGAAAAATGCTTATTATGACTCTTTTTATGCTTTACTTAGTAAGTAAGAAGCTATTCGGAGATTGACAACCCATATTTAAGAATTAAGTTCTCCCATAGGTGATCGTTCATTCAACCAAACGATAAAACTTAAAGGAAAATATATGGAAACTAAACAACAATATGAAGCTCTTAATAAATTTGGCAAAAATTTAGTTGAAGAAGCGAAAAAAGGAAAATTGGAGCCGGTGATTGGTCGCGAAGAAGAAATTCGTCGTGTCATCCGAATTCTATCGCGTAAGACAAAAAATAATCCTGTGCTTATCGGTGAACCTGGTGTCGGAAAAACAGCAATCGCGGAAGGTCTCGCTCACCGCATTGTACGTGGTGATGTCCCTGAGGGATTAAAAGAAAAAATAATTTTTTCTCTCGACATGGGGGCTTTAATCGCCGGAGCCAAATATCGTGGTGAATTTGAAGAAAGACTCAAATCCGTTCTCAATGAAATTAAACAAAGCGATGGTCATATTATTTTATTTGTCGATGAAATTCATACAATTGTTGGAGCAGGTAAAACGGATGGAGCCATGGACGCGGGTAATTTATTAAAACCTATGCTCGCTCGTGGAGAACTTCATTGTGTCGGAGCAACAACTTTAGATGAGTATAGAAACTATATTGAAAAAGACCCTGCTCTCGAACGACGCTTCCAACCCGTATTAGTTGAAGAACCTTCGCAAGAAGATGCTATTTCGATTTTGCGTGGACTTAAAGAACGTTTTGAAATTCATCATGGCGTCAAAATTCTTGATAGTGCTATTGTTGCCGCAGTTGAATTATCACATCGCTATATTTCGGATCGTTTTTTGCCTGATAAAGCGATTGATCTTGTCGATGAAGCATCGGCTATGATTCGTACTGAAATAGAATCGTTACCACAAGAGCTTGATCAAATTAAAAGAAAATTAATGCAACTTGAAATTGAAGAAAAAGCTCTCGAAAAAGAAAGTGATGATGAGAGTATTGAAAAATTAAACTCGCTCAGAAAATTGATAGGAGATTATCGAACGCAAGATCGTGAGCTTAGCCAAAAGTATAAAAACGAAAAAGCAGAAATTCGTGTTTATTCGGATCTCGTGTCAAAAATTGAAAAATTGAAACAAGATATCGCACGGGCTGAAAGAAATTATGAATTATCAAAAGCTGCTGAATTAAAATATGGGGCCTTACCCCAACTTGAGAAAAAACTTCTCGAAGAAAAGAAAAAAATTAAAGAAAAAAAATCGGGGAATCAATTATTACGCGAAGAGGTTTCTGAAATGGAAATTGCTTCCGTCGTTAGTAAATGGACAGGAATCCCTACGAACCGCTTAGTGGAAGGGGAACGAGAAAAACTTTTACATTTACAACAAATTTTAAAAGAGCGTGTGATAGGTCAAGATAATGCCATCGAAAAAATTTCCGATGCCGTACTACGTTCTCGCAGTGGAATCCATGACCCTAAAAAACCTATTGGTTCCTTTTTATTTCTTGGCCCAACAGGAGTAGGAAAAACAGAACTCGCAAAAGCTTTAGCTGAAAACATGTTTAATTCTGAAGAGAATATTGTCCGTATTGATATGTCCGAATATATGGAAAAACATTCCGTATCGCGACTCATTGGAGCACCCCCTGGCTATGTCGGTTATGAAGAAGGGGGACAACTTACCGAAGCTGTACGACGAAAAAAATATTGCGTCCTACTTTTTGATGAAATTGAGAAAGCTCACTCTGAAGTTTTCAATTTACTTTTGCAATTATTAGATGAAGGTCGATTAACCGATGGGCAAGGTCGTGTCGTCGATTTTAAAAATACCATTATCATTATGACATCCAATATCGGTTCGGATGTACTACTTG
>CAZFSQ010000331.1:0-3293 GCA_964521975.1 uncultured Oligoflexales bacterium
TATTTTCGATGAAAAATCTTTGGTTCATGACCTAGAGGGATTGCCTAAAAGAATTTATCTTTATCACGGAAAAAATGATCTTTCGATTCCCCCTAATCAATCTGAAGCATTGAAAGATGCCCTACAATCATCGGAGTATCGTGTCAGTTTACAAATTTTAGAAGGCGTCGAACGAAAAGTTCTCAACGCCCATCATCGTCAAATTTTGAATGTCATTTTAAAAACTATGGAAAATAAATAAATGAAATTCTTTATTTTAGTTATTCAGTTCTTGTCGATATCATGTCGGCATTTAAATCAACCATCAATTTCTTCACCTGTTACAGAAGAAAAAAAAGTGGTTGAACCAATACAACAAAATCCAGATGAAGAAATTTTATCTTCCGAAGATACAACATCAGAAGAAGAAAATGAAATTTTCACCGAGATATTAGATGAGCTTTGTAAAGACGATATCTATACAAATTATCTTAAAGAAAAATTTATTTCTGAGAATAATAAAATTAAAAAAAGGTCGCGAAAAAACCTTGAAAGAATGGAACTCGATGCTTTATCTTACGCTCGCATACGTATGGAAGGACCCAACGCACCCTACTATGGAGCCATACCTGTGGTGGTCAATATTCATGTTGAAATGTGGTTAAAGTATTTTAAAACTCGTGGTCGACAAGATTTTATGAAATGGATGGTGCGAGAAAAAATGATGAAAAAAGTGGTGGAACCTTTGCTGGCAGATGAGGGTTTACCACTTGAATTTTTTTATTTAGCAATGATCGAATCTGGGCTTAGTAATTCAGCCTATAGCCGAGCG
This sequence comes from uncultured Oligoflexales bacterium, assembly GCA_964521975.1. GTDB lineage: Bacteria > Bdellovibrionota_B > Oligoflexia > Oligoflexales > CAZFSQ01 > CAZFSQ01. The sequence goes on from CAZFSQ010000331.1 coordinate 812, forward strand.
AAGGCAACGGGTACATGGCAGTTTATGAAAGGTACAGGAACACGATACGGTTTAAAAATAAATTACTGGGTAGATGAAAGACGTGATCCGCTTAAATCAACCATTGCTGCTGCAAGATTTTTACGTGATTTATACGCTCAGTTTGGAGATTGGTATTTAGCTATTGCAGCTTATAATGCAGGTCCAGGAAAAGTTAAACGAGCTATCCAAAAAACAAGGAGCATGGATTTTTGGAAATTATGTGACACGAAATTTTTACGAGCAGAGACAAAACATTACATTCCTAAAATGCTCGCCGCTCTTTTAATTGCATCGAATCCTGAAGGGCATGGATTCGATACAATGGAAAATCCCATTGAAGAATTCCCCGATGCCGTACTTGCTCTGGAACGCCCCCTTGTTTTAGATGAAATTGCCAAAGAATTGGGGGTTCCTTTATCAACGGTTAAGAAATGGAATCCAGAGCTGATTCGTCATATCACACCACCTATTAAACTAGGAGAAAATTACCCTTTACGCATACCTTCATTTTATATTGCAACTTTAGAAAAAAGCATTCCAACATTTTCTGAAGTAAAAATAAAAGATATTCATTTGCACCCAATTGCTAAAGGTGACACCCTCTCACGAGTAGCCAAAAAATATGGTGTGAGTATTAGAGAAATTTTGCAGATGAACCCTTCCATTAATCCTAAAAGTTTACGCGTTGGTAAAGAAGTCGCAATACCAGTTCCAGGAATTGTAAAAATCACTAAATCTAACTCTGAAAATATCAATCTATGAATCAAATAAAATCTCCCTTTATCAAAGATAGATTATTTTGCCCCGGCCCTGTTGAGATTCCTTTGCAATTTAGAACACCTGCATTGTCATCTTCGATCTATCATCGCAGCGAGATGTTTTATGAACTATTTTTAGAATGTCGCAAACTACTTTCTCCTATTTTTGGCTCTAAAGATGGCCCACTTATTTTGACCTCTTCAGGAACAGGGGCTATGGAATCCGCCATAACTAATTTCACCTCCCCACAAGATCAAATCTTAGTCGTGAATGGTGGAAAATTTGGTGAACGATGGGGAAAAATTGCATCGGCTTATCAGTGCCAAGTTGAGGAACTTAAATTAAATTGGGGAACTTCCCTAACCCAAGAAATGCTTTTAAATTTTGTAAAAAAATTTCCCCAAGCAAAAGCAATTTATCTTCAGTCTCATGAAACTTCGACGGGCGTTCTATATGAGTTAGAAAAATTAATTCCAACGATCCGTTCAACATTTTCAGGACTCATTATTGTCGATGCTATTTCTTCATTATGTGCTCACCCTATGAAAATGGATGAATGGGGAATTGATATTGTGATTGGTGGAAGTCAAAAAGGTTTTGCCATTCCTCCTGGATTGTCTTTTATTGCATTATCAGAAAAAGCTTTGCAAAATTTTTCAAATCGTCCGAGATTCTATTTTGATTTACGCAAAGAAAAAAAAGAACAAGATGAAGGCAGTTCCGCCTTTACTCCTGCTATCAGTCTCGTTCAACAACTTTACACAAGTTTAAAACAAATTCATCAAACAGGTTTAGAAAAATATTTTTCGCATCATCAATTATTAGGCGATGCCGTAAGAGCTGCTGCTTCTGGCTTAGGATTAGAACTTTTCCCAGAAAAGCCCATCTCTAATATCTTAACGGCGATGAAAATTCCTATGCAGATTGATGGCTCTAAAGTGGTTCGTCATTTAAGAACACAGCATGGGATCATCATGGCCGGAGGACAAGATCAGTTGAAAGGGAAAATCATTCGTTTTTCTCAACTTGGCTATATAGATCAAATTGAATTAATAGGAGCATTAGGAGCATTGGAACTTACTCTAAAAAAATTGCATCATCCATTTGAATTAGGTTCTGGGATCAAAGAAGCACTCAAAATTTTTAATCAAAATCATTAAAATATTTTTCTAATTGGTCGAGAGTTTTTTCCCAATTTCCTCGAAAGGCGATGGCTCGGTCATCGACATAAGCATCAGCAACTAATTTTTCACCCAGATGAATTTCATCATATTCAAATCCATGACTTCTTAAAATAGACTCAATAAAATGAACTTCTTCATCGAGAGATCCGCGATCCATCGCAATGGTTGTACGACAAGTGTGAATGACCAAATGATATCCTTGATTTTTAAGGAGAGATAAAGCATCTCTAGCCCCAGGAACAGGAACTAATTCTCCGTGATCATCCGTATCAAAGCAAGTTCCGTCAAAATCTACTGCAATAACTTTTTTTCTCATTCTACTTTCATTATCCAAAACATTAGAGAAAAAGTAAATTCTTACTTGGGTTTTCTCTTTAAATAAGCTACTTTTTTATGAGCGTGCTGCAAAATGGTTAAGATTCTAGGCACGACGACGCGAGAAAGCGGAGTTTACTTAAAGGTAAATGAGCATTTCGAGTGAGGAGTAACGACGAAGATGACCTTTAACGACGAAGATG
>CAZFSQ010000332.1:0-3288 GCA_964521975.1 uncultured Oligoflexales bacterium
TAAAAAGATAGCCAATTGCTCTTTACCAATTTGAAAGGTATGAATAAATTCTTTTGCTTTAAGTCCGGTTACATGAGCCACCATATGGGTTAATAGACTGTAACTAGCAATATTAAATGGTACACCTAAAAAAATATCAGCACTGCGTTGGTAAAGTTGACAAGAGAGTTCATCATTTTGTACATAAAATTGAAAAAATGCATGACATGGGGGAAGAGCCATTTTATCTACATCGGATGGATTATAGGCAACGACCAATAATCTTCTTGAATCTGGATTTGTTTTAATTTGAGCAATAACGTTTTGCAGTTGATCTATAGTACGCCCGTCGGGAGTTTGCCATGATCGCCATTGCTTTCCGTACACAGGTCCAAGTTCACCTTTTGTATCTGCCCATTCGTTCCAAATAGAAACACCGTGATCTTGCAAATATTTGACATTAGTATCTCCACGAATAAACCATAGTAATTCATAAATCACAGATTTAAGATGAAGTTTTTTGGTAGTTAAAAGTGGAAAACCATCTTCTAAATTGAAACGAGCTTGGTGCCCAAAAAGGCTGATGGTGCCTGTGCCTGTGCGGTCTTCTTTGTAAGTTCCCCTCTCAAAAACATCTTGGAGTAATTTTAAATAAGTTTGCATAAGGAAAATTCTTTGGTTTCTCTCTACTGATCCAACCAATTAATCTTCTTTGCTCCTGACCACAATTGATCGAGGGCATAAAATTCACGAATGTGTTGAAAAAAAATATGAGCCATAAAAAAACCATAATCAATCAAAATCCAATGTCCCAATTGTGAACCCTCAATGGCCATAGGCTTGACGCCAAACATTTTGGCACACCGTTCTTCAATTGAAGAAGCGATGGCTCGCGTCTGTTGTTCGTTGGTCCCTGAGCAAATTAGAGTATAGCGACATAAATCATTCTTTTGTTCTAAATCTAATAGAACAAGCTTATAAGCCTTGCGTTCTTCAGCCGCGATAGCTGCCTGTTTTATGATGTTTAGTTCTTCCATGCGTTAATGATTCTGGCATTGGATGGTTTGTTGGTCAATTCATTTCAAAAGCATTTTTACCTGATTTTTTAAAAATGCCAAAAAGATATCAAAAAAAATCCTTAATTTTTTTTATTTTCTTACCGATGGCTTAGGTAGAGGAAGTAAAAAAAAGTTATGTCACAGGAAGGGATGAAATTATCTTATAACGCCACTCTGTTAAGGGTGCGTGTGGAATTTAATTTTAAAGAGTGTATGAATCTTGAAAGTCCTCCTTCCGATCTCTATGATCGAGCCAGAAAAAAAATGGATAGTGTCAAACAGAGTGGGGCGATCAAAAATTATCTGGTGTATGAAGATCGCCTTGCTAAATTTTGGAAAACGATTAAAGAAAAATGCAATGCTTCTAATTGTGATTATTTACCGAAGTTAGGATTAACTATTGCGGCTGGATACCCCAACTATGAAGGAGTGATCATTAAAAAAGCGAGTGATCCTAAGTTTGTTTTATCTATCACAATTGATGCAAAAAAGGATGCAGTGAAAACATGGTTGTTTAGCTGTTTCAAAATTTTTGTCCGGGATGAAATTCAAAAAATGGGAATTTCAGTACGACCAAATTATTCACAATTACATGGTGCATTAGTACGAGCAACCATGGGTGAAAAAATTATGGATTTACATATTGGTCCGCTACCTGATGCCTCGAATGCTAATACAAATGGTAAGCCATTTAGTGTGGTGGCTAATAAAAGTCGCTGCGAAGTTGCGGTGTTTATTTCCAATGTGTCTTTATTCTCACAAAAAGAGGAGATGAAATATCTATTGCAGGTAGCTCAAAATGCCACACAAAAATTAGGTGAAGTAGCGAAAGCTAAAATGCAGTTTATGCAAAATAATATAGTCGATGTCATCACGGCGGCAACCGAAGGACCGGAACGATTTGGTCTTGATCTTCCTTTGGTGATATTAGGAGCGGCAGGAATGATTGATGCTACTGCTAATGCGAGTGCAGAAGCACAAAAACCTAAAGCACCAGAGGCTCCTAAAGATTATCCAGGTAAAGAAAAACTCAATGTGGTTTTTACTGAAAATAATATGGAAGCTCAAATGGGGCCGTTTGATCCCGCACTTTTTGAACAAACAGAATTTAAGATGAATGAAACATGGTACAAAAATGAATTGCAAAGATTGGGTATTGTGTTCGGAACGAAAGAAGAATTAATGAAAGAAATTATATACCGAATTGAGCAAAAGCATAAAAAAATAGAGGGGCTTCCACTAGCAAGAGGAAAAGCTGGAGAGCCTGGAAAATCTCCTTATATTCATCCCGTTTTTATCGACGCCATTCAACAAAAAATGAAAGCAGAATTAGAAAAGTCGGGTGGTGCACAGGTGATTGATCTAAAATCTAAAAAAATGGACACAACGGTTCACCCTGGAGATTTGGTTTATGAGATTCGTTACAAAGCTCAACCCGTTCCAGGCAAAGATGTTTTAGGAGGGGAAATTGCTCCGCCGCCCCCCGAAAAAATTACGATTAGTGTGGGGGATGGTCTTGAAGAAAAAGAACCAGGAAAATATTTTGCCAATAAAGAGGGAGTTCCTAATTTTGATAAAAGTACGATCTCGATCGTGAGTAAACTCATTCATAACGGAGACATTAATTTATCCACAGGAAATTTATTTTTTGCAGGTCCGGCCGAAATTAAAGGTTCGATTGAGTCGGGAATGCTTGTCGAAGTTTTGGGTGATTTACAAATCACAGGAACCGTAGGCGATAGTATCGTTCGGTGTGGTGGCAATATGACAGTGAATGGTGGTATTAAAACAGGTGAGAAAGGTAGAGTCTACGTTAAGGGTGATTTAAACTGTGAATTTATCGAAAATGCTAATATTGTGTGCGGTGGTAATTTAACTGTTAAGCGTTTGATTCTTAATTCAAACGTTGTGACTGGAATTTCAATTAATATTATTTCCGATGAGGGCCTTGTTGCGGGTGGCTCTCTTTCTACTCGTGAGACAATGTCATTTACCAATTTAGGAAGTCGAGGAGCTATAACAGAAGTATTCGCGGGAGTGGATTGGCGAGCAGAAGTTGCTGTTAAAATTAGAACTAAACGCCTTGCCAAAGTAGTTGCTAAGAATGAGGAAAATAGATTAGGTCTAAGAGAACTTGTGAAAAAACGAGCGGATCAAACGACACAAAGACATGAAGAAATGAAAAAAGTTTTACAGGAAAAACTTTTAAGAACGAAAGATGTGATAGCAAGAATGGAGGCTTTCTTAAAGA
>CAZFSQ010000333.1:0-3272 GCA_964521975.1 uncultured Oligoflexales bacterium
ACATCTTCATTTTTATCATCATCACTCTTAAATGCTTTAGACTTTTCTCGAACGCGAGGAAAAACATCACGCGAACTCAAACAAATGTACACACCGCTTAAAACATTTATTGCAGGTAGCGGGGGTGGATATAACAAAAATAATTTTTCTCTGAGTCCAGATGCATTTTTATTTAATCCTACGTTTGGTGAGAATCAGATGCGATTACGTAGTACCTACACGTTTCCTCTGCTCACGGACATAGATAAATGGTTGTGGCTCGTTTATTTTGAGCAACTTAAATTTTCTGCGTTTGCCAATTATGGTGGTGCATGGAATGGCGGAAGACTTCCAAAAAATACTGGCAAAGATCAAGAATTAAATGCAGCTCATGGGTATAATTTAGATTTATTATTAGAAAATAAAAATATGGGATTTAATGTGGGATTTGGGACGGGACAAGTGATCAAAAAACCGTTTGAGTATTATGTTACGTCGGGTTTTGATGCGTTTTTTTAATGTCGCGATGATATTTACTTTCCCAAAAGAATTCTAACTTCTATTGAAGACTTTTGCTGATGGATATCTTGAATTTCATGAAATAATAATTTGGCAAAAGTTTGATCATTCTCTTTATTAAGTTCCATTCCAAAATAATATGAGCCGCTAAAATTAAATTCAAAATAACCAACGATCCAATCGGATGCCGGATCAAATAAAATGAGTCCTGCATCTCTAGCGAGTAGCATTAAATAATTATGGTTACTTAGATGAACGGATACAATATCAACAAGTTCTTTTTGAAATTTTTTTCGTAAATTTTTTACATTGATGGTCACTTCTTGAACGGAGGTTTTCTCGTTGAATGCGTCAAAAGAAATTCCTCTTAAGAGAGAATCTTCATCTTCTTCTCCCTTGAAATACAAAAGTAGATAAGTCAATGAATTTTCTTCCTGTTGAGGTAGTGCTTTAATAAACTCATCTGCTTCAAAATTACCTTTAACTTCTTTAACGAGCTGCATTTTTTCTTGATGAGGATAGTACAAATAAAAAATAGCTCTATTTTTTTCTTTAGGAATTTCAACAACAGCGATCGCCAATTCTTGATTAGGTAAAATAAAAACTTGGCTGACCATAAACTGAGATTTAGAAAAAGTTTGAGATGAAATTATTTTTTTAGTTTTTAAATCAAAAAAGTGGATAATTTTGTTGCTTGGAGTATCCCAAATAATAACACCTTTTTCTTTGAGAATTTTTATAGATTCAATATATGGAAAAGTTTCTCGTTTTCTACGATCAATAGGAGTCCTGTAAGAAGCAAAGGGAGTTAGATTATGATTCTCTCTTATTTCAAAATAATAATTTTCATATCCTGAACGTAAAGTGATTAAAAATACTTCATCTTCAAAAGAAAGGATTCTGGCATCAGCAATTTTTTTAGTATTTCCTATATTGAATAGTTTATTTCCAAAGTGCCAATTGAAGCGAATTGATGAATAGTTAGGTAAAAGATTTGTTGAGTCAACACCATCTTTATTAGTTATTATTATCAAATTATTCTTCGGAGATTCAAACTGTGATATTTGCTGATATTGAACGGTATTCTTTCCAAGTTTAAATTCAGGTGAAATATATTTTGTATCCACTTCAACTTCTTCATGCACAATTTCAGGTTTAAACTTTAAAACATCCTCTGTTTGTCTTTTATTTGTTTTCTTTTTAGAATGAGTTTCTTCTTTCTGTCTTTTCCAGTGAGGGAATGATGTTTGAGCATCTTGGCGGAGTGAATTAATGTCTATATTTTTTCGAGTAAGTGCAGTTAAAATGGCCTGCTTTTTTAGCGGATCAATTTTAGGTGAATATTGAATGGAGGTTTCCAAACCATCACCATGCATTATCCATTCAGTTAAAGTTTCATCATCGAGGACATCAAGGTCAAGATAAAGCCATTGGATCAGTCTATTATTATTGGCAAAAACATCTTCGCAGAATGCATTAGCTAAGGCATTAACTAATAAAAAAAACAAAATAAAAAGTGAGGTAAATAATTTTTTATTCATAAGTGGTGGGGACAATAACAAAATATTTTGGATTTGAAAAGTGAGAAAAAAACCTAATCATCACTCCCAAAAATCTTACTAAAAAACCCTGAAGTGCTTTGACCCACATCAACTTCGCCACTGATATCAGCGAATTTTTGTAATAACTCTTTCTGTTCTTTATTTAGTTTTTTTGGGATTCGCACATGGATTTCGACATGCAAATTACCACGGCCAATCCCCTTTAAATGAGGAACTCCTTTGCCGGGAATTGTAATGATATGTCCTGGATCAGTGCCATGAGAAATGTTGATTTGTTCTTCACCGTCGAGAGTTTCAATTTTAATTTTACAACCGAGGGCTGCTTGGGCGATGCCAATTTGTGCGACAGTGTATAAATCATATTCCTCACGCTTGAATTTGGGATGTTCTTTTACCATCAGTTCAACATATAAATCTCCAGCATGACCACCACTCATGCCGCCTTCACCTTCACCCGATATTCTTAGCTTAATTCCCGAATCGACTCCCGCAGGAATTTTAACTTGAATTTTTCTTTCTTCAAGAGTTTGTCCTTGGCCTTTACAGCTTGGGCACTTGTCTTTAATTTGTGTTCCTTCGCCGCGACAGGTTGGGCAAGTGGTGGCGATACTAAAAAAACCTTGAGAACGTCTTACTTGACCTGCACCACCGCAAGTATGACATCGTTCCACAGAAGAACCTGCTTTAGCTCGTGTACCCTTACAAGAAGTACAAGTAATGGGTCGCTCAAACTTAATTTCTCTTTGTCCACCGAAGACCGCTTCTTTGAAGTCAATCTCCAACTCATACTGCATATTGCGACCCGATTGAGAATGATGATCCCCTCGTGATCTCCGACCTGATGATCCTCCAAAAAATTCTTCAAAGATCGAACCAAAACTGGAAAAAATATCTCCCATGTCGTTAAAACCTTGGAAGCCTTGACCTGACAATCCTTGGTGTCCAAATTGATCGTAAATTTTTCTTTTGTTTTCATCCGATAAAACGTCATAAGCTTCCGAGGCTTCTTTAAACTTTTCTTCGGCTGCTTGATCTCCTTGATTACGATCTGGGTGATATTTAAGAGCCGCCTTACGGTAGGCAGCTTTTAATTCGGAGGGTGTTGCAGATTTATTAACACTCAGCACTTCATAATAATCTTTGGGCATATTTTTTTACCTTGCTGTTTCAATATAAAATGTGTGTTCTGAATTTGGAAAAGTACCTTCTTTA
>CAZFSQ010000334.1:0-3262 GCA_964521975.1 uncultured Oligoflexales bacterium
TTCATCTTTAAATATCTCATTTCCCAATTCAACCCAATCTTTTCTAATTTCAATTTGAGTTAATTCTTTAGGAGTAAATCCTTTGATGGGATGAATAAAAATTTTTTCAATTTGCATCAGTGATGGCTTTAGTAAGTAATTCTTCTAAATTTAAATCTTTTGCCCATTTATTTAAATAATTTGAGTCCAATTTTTTTTTCTGACTTCGTAAAACTCCTAATATATCGCTCCACTGTTTTTCAGATGCACAGTCACCATTTTTGTACCATTCCAATTTATTGAGTAAAATATCTTCAGGAGAACAAAAATAAACATCTATTGAGCTGGCCAATTTATTTTTAACCTTGCGAGGCATGGTTTGTTGATCATAGGGTCGTTTTTTAAGAATAAAAATATCAATTTTAATTGCTGTTGCTAGGTGAATTAAATTAAAAGATCGGTTGTTTCTAATTGCCTCATCAATAGATGCTTCATTGAAATAATAATTTGATTGGACATCGGCAATAAAATTTTGCACCATTGTTTCTGAAAAGGAAGTTACTAAATCAATATCCATTGTCGTTCTTGCCATACCAAAATTAGAACTTGCAACAGAGCCTCCGATAAAATAGGGAATCCCATGTTTTTCTAGTGAATTGATGACTGGCTGTAAAGCGTTTATGATTTCTTGCTGTTCAATAAATATGCTCCAAAATCTTTAGCTAATTCTTTTCCATAATGTAATTCTACAAATTTAATTTTAATTTCTTCATCAGAAAATTCTGGGTTAGTTTTTCTAATAGCATTAAAAGATAAATTTTTTGCCATCGAAGATAATTGAAACGTAATTTCTAATCTTTTTTCTTGTGGCAACTGACTAAAAATTTCAGTCTGTATTTTTAAGATGTCCTTATCGGTGTCTTCCATTATCTGTACGCAGAAATTCCCGTCACATGCTGACCAATCACCAATAAATGAATATCATTTGTACCTTCGTAAGTATAAACGGTTTCTAAGTTACACATGTGTCGCATGGTTTTATACTCGTCCATAATACCATTTGCTCCAAGTACATCGCGGCATGTTCTGGCTGTTTGTAAGGCCATCTCTACATTGGCTTGTTTAGCCATGCTTACATGCGAATGATGCATTTTTCCTTCGTCTTTTAATTGTCCAAGACGTAATGCAAGTAACTGACCCTTCGTAATTTCTGAACACATGATGGCAAGTTTTCTTTGCACCAATTGATAAGAGGCAAGTTTGCGATCAAACAAAATTCGATTTTGTGTAAAATTATTCGCTTCATCAAAACAAGATTCCGCAGCTCCTAAGACTCCCCATGCAATTCCGTATCGAGCCTGGGTTAAACACGACAATGCAGATTTAAGGCCATCGGATTTAGGTAGCAATGCTGATTTAGGCAACTCTACTTTATCAAAATATAATTCGGAAGTAATGGAAGCTCGTAGTGATAATTTCCCTTCCATTTTTTTTACAGAAAATCCTTTGGTTTTTGTTGGGACTAAAAAACCACGAATGCCATCTTGAGTGTCAGCCCAGACAATCGCAACATCAGAGATGTTACCATTCGTAATCCACATTTTTGCTCCCGATAATTCCCAATGATCACCTTTATCCGTCGCTTTGGTTTTCATCGCTCCAGGGTTAGAGCCTCCATCAGGTTCCGTTAATCCAAAACATCCCACAGCTTTTCCTGAGCCGAGTTTTGGGAGCCATTCTTGCTTTTGTTCCTCACTTCCAAAAGCGTGAATGGGATACATGACAAGTGCTCCTTGAACAGATGCAAAGCTTCGCAATCCCGAATCACACCGTTCTAATTCTTTCATAATCAATCCATAAGACACAGAATCAAGTCCTGGTAAACCATAACCGTTGAGACTAGAGCCAAGTAATCCCATTTCTCCGAGTGAGGGAATAATTTCTGTCGGAAAACTTTCGCTCCTATAATGTTTTTGAATTTTATGCTCAATTTCTTTTTTGACATAATCGCGGACAGATTGCACGGTGAGTCGCTGCTCGTCTGTGAGTAGATCACTGACGTTCATAAAATCAGGATAAGGCGTTGCGTGAGGTGTGTTTGTTGATTTAGTTGTCATTTAGAAATTCTCCATCATAATTTTTTATTCACTTCAATATAACGTAAGAATAAAATAATTACAAAAACGAAAAGGTCATGATAAAATTTTCTTATGGCTGCGAAAAAAATTATTACCGTCAATGGATATTGGACATCGTTTCAATCTCCCATTGGTTGGTTGCTTATTTTATTTGATGATGAAGGACTCAATGAAATTCAATGGAGTGATCCTTCGCAAAAAATTTTAACACCAGGATTAGAGTCATTTCATTATCATCCGCTAGCTCTTAAAGCTAAAAATCAGTTGCGAGAATATTTTCAAGGTAAACGTCAGCATTTTGATTTGCCGGTGAATTTAAAAAAAGGAACTCCCTACCAAAAAAATGTTTGGCGAGCACTTTTATCCGTTCCTTTTGGGAAAACGATTTCATATAAAGATGAAGCCAAGATTATTGGCAACATTAAACATGTAAGGTCTGTCGCACTTGCGAATAGTTATAATCCACTGCCAATCATCATTCCATGTCATCGCGTGATTGGATGCGATGGGAGTTTGCGTGGCTACCGAGGTGGTGTTGATAAAAAGAAATTCCTCATCGACCTGGAGAAGAATCAAGGCTAAAATACCCATTCTGATTATTTTATTTAAATTTACATGAGGAGTTTAAGTCAATGTTACACGATCATTCAAAACATCATCACGGTTGTTCACATCATCATGAAAAAGAAAGTTGCGATAAAAAATTACCTCACAAAGTAAAAGATATGAGCCTTGCGGATTGGGGTCGCAAAGAAATTGACATGGCAGAAAAAGAAATGCCAGGACTCATGGCTTTACGTGCTGAATATGGTAGTAAGAAACCTCTTAAGGGTGCTCGTATTGCTGGGTGCTTACATATGACGATTCAAACAGCGGTGCTTATTGAAACGCTCATTGAATTAGGAGCTGATGTGCAGTGGTCGAGTTGTAACATTTACTCGACACAGGATCATGCGGCGGCGGCGATTGCTGCGAAAGGTATTCCTGTCTATGCTTGGAAAGGTGAAACAGAAGAAGAATATAATTGGTGTATCGAACAAACAATATTTTTTAAAGATGGTCCGCTCAATATGATTTTAGATGATGGTGGTGATTTAACGATCATGGTGCATCAGAAATATCCTGAGTTGCTGAAAGGTATCCGT
>CAZFSQ010000335.1:0-3251 GCA_964521975.1 uncultured Oligoflexales bacterium
TCCAAGCTCAATTATCACATCGAACTAAGAGCGTCTTAAAGGTGCCAGCAGACTTCGAATAAAAAATCAAAATAAAGTAAATTGACATCTTCACTGTAAATTCCCGAAACACACATATCTTTAAGCTAAAGAAATCAAATACTTAAAAAAAACTCGCTCATCTTTGCTTGCATGTCCCAATTTCGAAGTAAAAAATGCACTTGATAAATACACCCATAGGTGTAAAATATGTGAGGAAATATCCCGATTATTGGAAAAGAGATGCTAAAGCGGTACCTACAAAATGGCTGGGTCATCATACGCAAAAAAGGTAGTCACCACATTCTTCGTAAAGGAGACAAAACTGAAGTGATCCCAGTCCATGGCAACGAGGACTTAAAAAAGGGCCTGGAAAAGAAACTTCTCAAAACCCTACTTGAAACTTGAATTGAAGCGAGGTCACAAAATGTTTTACCATTTTAAAGTTCATAAAGATGTCGATGGATATTGGGCCGAATGTATTGAACTTAGCGGTTGTCAAACGCAAGCCAGCACACTGAAGGATCTAAAAATTAATATGGAAGAAGTATTAAATTTATATCTGTCCGAGCCACAAGGCTCGAAAATAATCTTCTCTATGCCTTTAAAAAAATCACCTCCCGGATCAAAGATTGAAAAAATAGCAGTTGATCCTTCGGTTGCTTTTTCTTTTTTGATGAGAAAAACTAGATTACAAAAAAAATTAACACTTAAAGAAATGGCAACAATGTTGAACTATAAAAACATTAACACTTATGCAAAACTCGAAAGAGCGGCTACCGCAAATCCTGAGCTAAAAACGCTCGCAAAAATTAAACGTATCTTCACAGACTTTCCCATTGCCTTGATTCTCTAAGTTTGGTGCCAGCAGACTTTGAAAATTAACGTTTCAGAATTTGACAATTACAAGTCAATTATTTCTCATTCAGTTCACTCACCAATTTATAAATTAACTACTTAGTCTCTAAATCCATACTCATCAAATTCAAATAACTCCTCATCTTCTCATTAAAGAGGGTGAGTTTTCAGCAAAAATTGACATAAATAATGGCACCATCACCCAAGGTAAAATTCCATCAAAAGCACGAATTTTAACGGAGGAATGGAGGCTTAATCATAAAAAAAGAACTTTTGGAAAGTTTTGAACTCATGGTAAAATATCATCAAGTCAAAAAATCGAGGGTCTTAAATGAACCAGCCTCATACAATTATTGAAGCAAAAACCTTGGATGGAAAGAATCTTTTCTTGAAATTTTCCAATGGCATTTCTGGTTCATTTAATTTTGATGATTATTTTACTTACAAAGGAATTCTAGCCCCCTTGGAAAACCAAGAATTCTTTAATCAAATTTCTGTTAATGAAGGAACTATTTGCTGGCCTACTGAAATCGATCTATGCCCAGACGTACTCTACTCAATAGTTACTAAAGAAAAAATATATCACAATAACAAGATCGTCTTTGATCCCTCTCTCGGCAAAAATGCCTGGCTTGAATAAAAGGTGTGCAAATTAAATGAACTTAATCAGCTTGAGAGACGCTCCGAAGGTACAAAGAAAATGAAATTCTCTTTAAAAAATGACGTTGCCCTGTAAAAAACTTTTCTATCTTCAAAAAATTCTCCCTCTTCCTTTTGCTCAAGCAACCCCAGGGGCAAGCAAAATCGGTCTAAAAATCTTAATGTAAAACAAGCTACTACTTCTGAATCTGGCCCAAAAAATGAGCTCTCAACCTCAAGTACCAAATCAGGAAAAGCCTTTAGATATCTTTGAGCAACTTCTTCATCCTCCACCCAGTCGTTGCATAACTTGTGTAATAAATATAAATTAAAAATCACACTTTGCTGAATAAAATCAAGCTCTGAAATTCTGTCATTCATTGCCCAATTAAAAGTCTCTGCCCAAGTTTTAAACAATGTTTCATATAATTGGCTTGAGTCATGTTGAATTAAAATTTTTTCTCCTTTTTTTGTAAGTGAAAATTTATTATTTCTTTTTTTGATCATGCCAGATAATTCTAGCAAATGCTTAAGCCGCGTTAACTGAAAAATGTCTTCTTCTCGATTAGGAATTCTCGCATAACGTTCTCTCGATAAAAATAAATTATAAAAATCTAACACAAAGCTCTTGGGAAAATTTCCCAACTGGGTCCCTTTCATTTCACCTATCTCACTTAGCTTACCTAAGATAAAATGAGCTTGCTTGATGATGGGAATGTCCTCGAGCTGGCTTTCATCTGCAACTTTAAAATTAAAAATATGATTTGAGAGCGAAAATGGGAGATAGAGTGCCGAGCTCATTTGAGTTGGCGAAAGCCCCAAAAAACAATCGATTCCGGTGTTATTTTTTTCAATTAAAAAATTATCTAGAATTTCTTGAAGCTGATCTAAGGATTCTACCCCTTGCTGTGAAACAATTTCTTTAATTTCTTCCATTATTTTAGAATTGATTTTCTTCATTTTTTTTCCTCCAAAATTGAACGCAAGCTTTCCCAACTACTCAGTGCACCGATCTTGAAAATTCGTAAAACACTTACCTAATTCATTTCGAATACTAAATAAATCTATAGTTCTTCCATTACTATGAAAAGTTCCATGCCCGTTAAAAGTATAAGTATATTTTTCAACGATTCTTGGCTCCGCCATTTTTCCATAACCCTTAATAGTTATCTGACGCCCCTGATCTATAATTTTTTGAACTTTAGCTCTCCACTCGAAACAGGCCTCTGAAGTTGTTAGCATACCAGTGGCACTTCCTACAGTATACTCTTCATCTAAAAAGAAAATCATAAAGCCATACGCAACTGTTTTGTCATCCTGAATAACTTTTTCACAGAAAGGTAAAATGCGATCAGGAGAGGCCGTGATCACAGCTCCACTATTTTTATCAATAACAACTTTGTAATTTGTGCAACCATATATAAGGAGAATGAAAAAATAAAAACTATTTCTTAAGGTCATTAAATAATTCTCTAAATTTTTTAAGGGCATTATCTTTAAATTTCGAATCACTTCCAAGCAATCCTTTATACTCTAGAATAATTTCCTCTGGAGAAGGTTCTTTGCCTAATTTTCCAAACGCCAAACGCTTCTTTCGAAACAGCCACCGTATGGCCATAGGAAGAGCAATTTTGGGATTTTTTAAGTCTTTCAATTTAAATTTAACAAAAATAAAATCTTTAACTGGTCTTCATCTACTTTAACGGACACTCTTTTAAGCAGCATAACGGTTTTGT
>CAZFSQ010000336.1:0-3241 GCA_964521975.1 uncultured Oligoflexales bacterium
GCAATGAGTTGATTCGTCAAAAACCAACAAAAAAATGACATCCCCTGAAGAAAAGACAAAAAATTGACACACGAAAAACAAGTTTTTTTTGACACGGAAAATTTTTCCTATCTGGTTAGAGATTTTTCAAATAATTATATTTTATCTATTCTTCGCAAGACTTTCCGCAAAATAATTCATCTAAATGAATTAAAGTTTTTAAAGAGATTCACCGAAAAAGTAGCTAGGAAAATATTTTTTAACGTGTGGCACGAATCTTGAAAAACAATTTTTAAGGATAGGACTATTTATGGCAGAAGATAAAGCAGAAAAAAAAGAAGCTCCCGCAGGAGAAGGTGATCCTTCTGCTGATGAGGGCAAAAGTAAAAAGAAGAAGATGATCATCATCGGTGCTGCTGCTCTGGTTTTAGTTGGTGGTGGTGCGGGGGCATTTATGATGCTCTCTGGTGGTGGTGGACATGGTGAAGAACCAGCAGGAGGAGAACACGCTAGTGCGGAAGCTGGACACGGCGAAGCTTCTGGTGAAGCAGAAGGTGGGCATGGCGAAGCTACAGCAGAAGAAGGTCATGGTGAGGCTAAGGCAGAAGGTCATGGTGGCGGTGGTGAGCACGGCGAGAAAAAAGAAGGCGAACACGGTGAAGCTAAAGCAGAAGGTCATGGTGGCGGTGGTGAGCACGGCGAGAAAAAAGAAGGTGAACACGGTGAAGCAAAGGCTGATAAAAGCCTCGCTGCAAAATCTTTAGAAGGTGATGGCACAATCGGAGAAACGTTTAGTCTCGCACCTTTTCATTTGAACTTAGGGAACCCGCTAGAAAATCGTTATGTCCGACTAGAAATCGCTATGGAGTATAAAGGTGGTGAAGAACAGAAAGAAGAACTGACAAAAAGACAACCACAACTTCGTGATGCCGTTGTCAGTGTTACCTCGAAAAAAACACGCGAATTTCTTTTAAGTCCTGATGGAAAAGATCAATTACGAAAAGAGTTATTGATTCGAGTGAATCGTTATATGACAAGGCCCATAGAGTCCGTTTATATCACCGATATTTTGATTGAGTAATTTTGTTTAATTTTTTAACTAAAGAAAGATTGAAATGAGTCAAGTCTTATCACAAAGCGAAGTAGATGCCCTCTTATCAGCCGTATCAGATACGAAAGTTGATGATGGCGGTGGAGATGGCGGCGGCGGTGGACCAGCCAGTGGTGTCGTTCAATATGATCTTGCCAATCAAGACAGGATCATTCGCGGAAGAATGCCCACTCTCGATATCATTCACGACCGATTTATTCGTTTGTTTCGTGTTACCTTATCTAACGCTTTGCGTAAAATGGCAAACCTCAGCGTCAATTCTACCGGTCCACTTAAATTTTCAGAGTTCATGAATTCACTTCCTCTACCTTCTTGTTTAAATATTTTACGCCTCGATCCATTACGTGGTGCTGCGGTAATGGTCCTCGAATCCAAATTACTTTACGCCTTGGTCGATAGTTTTTTTGGGGGCAATGATGTTCCTTATACAAAAATCGAGGGAAAAGATTTTACACAGATCGAAATTAAAATCGCTCGACGCGTTGTTTTATCAGCGATTGATGATTTAGAAAAAGCCTGGGAACCTGTTTATCCTCTAAAAATTGGTTACTCACGTACTGAAATTAACCCACAATTTGTTGCCGTTGTTCCTCCCTCCGATGTGGTGATCGCAACAACCTTTGATGTGGAGTTAGAAAAAGTTTCAGGAACTATACAAATAGTCATCCCTTATGCAACTCTTGAACCTATTAAATCAAAATTATCCGTTGGTTTTCAAAGTGAGCAATTAGAAATTGACTATATTTGGATCAACCGTATTAAAGAACAAATTATGGGAACAGCAGCCAACGTCATGGTGAAACTCGGTGACGCTGAATTAACAGTACGCGACATGATGCATCTTCAGACAGGAGATATTATCCAGCTTGATTCAGATGCCACATTGCCTTTACCTGTCATCGTTGAAGGAAAACCAAAATTTAAAGGAATCCCTGGGATTTTGAAGGGCAATCGTGCTCTCAAAATTACGGAATCATTATTTGATTAATCACTTTTTCATGCTCCTAATTTTAATAAAGGGAAGAGGAGGAATAAAATATGGCTGCTGATGGAATGAATGCCGAAGATTTTGGTCTGGGTAATGAATTCGATGAAGCACTCTCTGGTGCAACAGGAGGGGGCGGAGGAGACAAAAAGAAATCTGAAGGTAAAAGCGAAGGCGGAGGCGGTGGAGACGATGCCGCAGGTGGTCGCTTATCTAAGACCGATTTTTCAAAATTGAAAATGATTCTTGATGTCCCTCTCAAAGTGAGTGTGGAACTCGGACGAACAAAAATGTTGGTCAATGATTTATTGCAATTAGGTCAAGGTTCTGTCATTGAACTTGACAAAATTGCTGGTGAGCCCATGGAAATTTTGATTAACGATAAATTAGTTGCGATGGGAGAGGTTGTCGTCGTGAACGAAAAATTTGGTGTGCGACTCACCGATGTTGTCTCGCAATTTGGTTTGAGCGACATGTCACAACAGAAAGAAGCTAGTTAATTTTTAGTTTTTAAAGAACGTAATTTTTTTAAAGGAATTTAAAATTTATGTTAATGAAGTTTCTGATCGGAGCCATGCTCGCTCTTTGCCCATGTTTTTTCCATTCCCTCGAAGGGAAATCGGAAAAATCGTTGCCTAGTCCCAAAGAATATAATTCTCTACAAAATATAAAAATAGAATCCGAGGGCGAAGATTCTTCTATCTCGATTTTATTTTCTAAAAAACCAAATTGGAAAGAAACAATTCAACTTGAAGATCACGGTGCATTTTTGCAATTAAGTTTTCCAGACACCGTCGCCATTCAATCAGGTCAATTTTTTGACGGTATTGGCCCATATGTCCAAAAGTTAGCCATCTTTCAGATGACTCCTCAAGATTCTTCTCTAAGAATTTTTATCAGTGAAAAATCGAATGCAAAAGAAATTCGCGAGCACACGAGAGTTGATATTCTTGATAATCGCGTTATCGTTCTTATCCCTCAGCAGTTAAATAAAGTAAATAAAGAAAAAAATAATACTGAAAATAAAATTGCTGTCGAAAATACTTCAGCTATTCCTGCCCTTGAAAAAAAAGAAACGAAAAACATGTTTTATGATCAGATACGATCACTTGCTTTTTTTCTTTCATTCTTTTTAGTGGTGGCTTTCATATTTTTTACTTCAAAAA
>CAZFSQ010000337.1:0-3239 GCA_964521975.1 uncultured Oligoflexales bacterium
AATCAAGAGTAGAAATTGATTTGGGGTTCTGGGAAACTTTTTCAATGAGCTTCGTGACCATCTTAAAAGGCACGCGAACATCGTGGGCGAGCATCTGAGCCATTTGAGCAAGAGCACGGCTTTCTTGGGATGCTTGTTCGGATTGCAGTTGGTCTTCGGCCATTTTTTTCATGCGATAACCAAGACCCAGTGACATGAGAATCATCTCTCCAGCAGAACCAATATGAATGCCGTATTGTGTCCATACGTTTCGAGGCAATATACCGTACATCATTCCCATCCATACGGCGACCATGATCGCTAACACAAACCAAGATACGAGATAAAAAGTTGCTGGTTTAAATCCTTTTCTTAACACTAAAAATCCAGCCGTAGGCACCGTGAACATCGAAAGAAAAACGGCAAAATCTGTCATATGAGCTGCAAGAATAAAATAGGGTGTGACCCCAAACAATGCAGCAACAATACAAATAATAAAAACCCACTTTAAAAAATAATCATATCGTGGAATATATTTTTTTAGGTTTAAAAAAACGCGAGTGAATTGTGTGCTTGATGCTAAGGTGAGATTGCCCAAAGTCGAGGCGTAGTATTGCCAACTGCGATAAGGTTGCGTAAAAATTAAATCAGCAATGCCATCAATGATGAGAAGGGTCATGGCCGTTGTTGTGGTAAATATGACATAAGTAAAAAACGCCCAATGTTTCGTTGTGAAAAATAAAAACAGGTTATAGAGAGTGAGAGCAAGGGCAACACCATAGTAAAGTCCTAAGAGCCATTGATAGTGGTGGTCCTGCCGAAAAAATTCTTCAGCTTCAACCAATCGCAGCGACGTCGATCGAACATTATATGAATTAATTTTTATCCAAAGGTTGGAGGTGACATTGTTTTCTAATGGCAATTTAAAAACTATTTTTCGATTAAAAATTTGTTTTTGCAAAGGAGAAACAGCGGAACCTCCGACAATAGAATAATCACCATTTTTACTCTGAACAAATAAATGAGCCGCTGCGGTCGTTGTATCATCCAAAACCAAAACCCAATTTTTCTTATCACTATTTTCGGACGTTAATTGAAAATAAAACCAGAGAGGTTCTTCGCCATAGTCAAAATTTTTGATATCGTGCAAGGGTTTAAATTGTGATTGAAATACATCCCATTTTTTTGGATCAAATTCTGATTTAAAATCCTGAAAGTATTTTAAATGGGGAAACAGTGTAATATCATGATCTGTTGCTTGGCTAATAGTTAAAGTAGTTAGAGAAAAACTTGCTGTTGTGTAAAAAGCAAAAAATAAAATGATTAAAATTTTTATGGGGTCAGCCATGGTTGAGCTGTTTTTTATGAAATGAGATAGAATAAAAACGCATGTAGAGAATTATAGATTTTTTAAGATAAATAATATATAAAATTGATAGACAGCTAGATGCCGGATGATGTGTTCCCTCGAACTCCGCCAGGACCGGAAGGTAGCAACGGTAAAGGATAACATAGGTGTTTGGAATATCTAGCTGTCGCTTTTTTATCCTGCGAGGGGAATAAAATCTTATGAGCTATGAATCGCTCGCCAGAAAATATCGTCCACAATCTTTTCAAGATCTACTTGGTCAAGATGCCCTTCGTCTTGCATTAGAAAATGCCATTCAGCTTAAACGTGAACCTCATGCCGTACTTCTAACCGGCATTCGTGGCGTGGGTAAAACCACAACAGCACGCATTTATGCTAAGGCACTTAACTGTGAAAAAGGTCCGACAGCGACACCATGCAATATCTGTATCAGTTGCAGAGCCATTACTATTGGTAATCATGAAGATGTTACTGAGATTGATGGAGCGTCACATACAGGGGTAGATGACATTCGTGGTATTCGAGAAACGCTTCAATATGTTCCGCAACGATCCATTTTCCGCGTCATTATTATTGATGAAGTCCATATGCTTTCGCAAAGTGCATTTAATGCACTATTGAAAATTTTAGAAGAACCGCCCTCCCATGTTGTTTTTGTTTTTGCGACAACGGAGTTGGCGAAGGTTCCGCAAACAATTGTTTCGCGTTGCCAAACATTTTATCTGCAAAAAATTCATCCTGAAATTTCTTTGGCACGTCTCAAGGAAGTGTTAGCGAAAGAAAATATTTCATTTGAAGAACGAGCTTTATCGCTGATTGTTCGTGAAGCAGATGGTTCTATGCGAGATGCGTTGACGCTTTTAGACCAGGCTCTAGCTTTAGGTGGGGGGCGAATTACAACCGAAGTTACAGAGCAAATGATGCAGCATGTATCGTTTGCCAATCTTCTACAGTTATTGACGTATACGATTCAAAAAAAATCTGAAAAAATATTATCCATGATAGATCAGCTGGATCGTTCGGGTTGTGATTTTAGAAAAGTGTGCGAAGAACTTGCGTCCCTTACTCGTCAAGCATTCGTGGCTCATCAACTTTCTAAAGAAAATGAAAGATTGAAAACAGTTTTACATCTTGATCAAGAAGCTATTACACAGTTGATTCAAGTCGGTGGTATGAAAAATTCACTAGACCTTCATCAACTTTTTCGCACCTTTGTACAAGCGATTCCCTCAATGCTAGGTGGTGAAATGGATCGTTATATTTTTGAAAATATCCTTTTGGAGTGGTGCTTAGATCCTGGGTTTGAAGGGGTTTTGAAGAGTAGTGTTTTGCAAAAGAAAGATCCCCAGGCACTCCTCCCTTCGGGAGTCGTTGGGGATGACCGTGGGGCACTCCTCCCTTCGGGAGTCGTTGGGGATGACAGTGTAGTCCAAGAACAAAAGCCAATTCCCTTGCTTGAAAAAACATTTCCCTCTTCGTGGGAAAGCTTAGTTACGAAGTGGAAACAAGAAAAGCCCCTTCAGGGTAGATTGTTAGAAGATGTTTATATTGCAGAATATTCTCCAGAAAAAATTTCTTTTCAAGTGAATGAAATTTCATTTGCAGGGAAAACTCTTTTACAAAAAGAAAATCAAAAAAAATTATTACAAAACTTTAAAGATTTGTTTGATTTTTCAGGAGAGTTGCTCATTTCTCCTTTGAACGCAGTGACGACTCAGGAAAATCTTTCCGATAAAAGAAAACGCGAACAAGAAGAAAAGCATGAGATTATTCGTAAAAATTTAATAGACCATCCTGTGACGCAAGAGGTGATCAAAAGATTTTCTGCAACGATCGACAGTGTGCAAATTAAGAATGAAAGTATGTAGGCGTGGCGTTTACTAATTTTGAA
>CAZFSQ010000338.1:0-3232 GCA_964521975.1 uncultured Oligoflexales bacterium
TTTATTTTTAGTCCAAAATGGAAACATTATTATTGGTCTGGACAATCATAAACCTAAAGGACCACATCTACATTATCGCAATAAGGAGTTTCCCTATAATTTTATCAACGAACAAAAATTGCTAGATGATTTTTGGAATCTCGTTAGAAATGAAGGTTATCTGCTATGAAATTAAAAAAAGTAAAAATAGTTGTTGAATCGCACAATAAGACAAAATCGCGTTGGCTAAAAGCTCTAAAAGGAAAAATTAAACAAACTCCAAATGAAGAAATTATTTGTATTGAAAGTTGGGATTTACTCGGAAAAATATTTTCCGCATCAAAACTTCAAATTCTTTCTACCATCATAACAACAAGACCTAAATCTATTGCTGATTTAGCAAAAATTATTAAAAAAAATTTCAAAAATGTCCACACGGATGTTTATTTTTTAGCTGAGCTAGGTCTAATAGAATTAAGAAAAGATGATAAAAGAAAAAAAATAACTCCTGTTGCAAAATATCAAGAAATTGATCTGCCTTTTGCAGCGTAATAAAATTTAAACTTATTTCTTCAACCCGCTATGATGTCTACCATACAAAAAGTAAATCACCATTCCAATTCCCAGCCAAACGGCTAGTCGCATCCAATTTGGAATCCCTAGTGAGAACATTAAAAGTAAACATGTACAAATTCCAGCAATCGGCACAAAAGGAACCCACGGTGTTCTAAAAGGACGATGTGCATTCGGATTTGTTTTTCGCATAACAAGCACCGCAATACAAACTAGAACAAATGCAAGGAGTGTTCCGATATTCACCATGTCGGCAATGACATCAAGAGGCAAAAGTCCTGATGACGTTCCAACAATAGCCCCTGTTAAAATGGTTGATTTCCATGGTGTTAAAAATTTAGGATGTACCGCACCAAAAAAACTTTTAGGTAATAATCCGTCACGAGCCATTGCTAAAAGCACTCGCGGTTGACTTAGCATTAAAACTAAAAGCACGCTCGTAATCCCAGCCATTGCTCCCAATGAAATAACTAATGCTGCCGAATCAAACCCACGTTGAATAAATGCCGATGACACTGGAGCTGAAATATCAATTTGATTGTAAGGAACCATGCCTGTTAATACTGCGGCAACAGCAATGTATAAAACGGTACAAAGCAATAAAGAAAATATAATCGCGAGGGGTAAATCTCTTTGTGGATTTTTTGCTTCCTCTGCATGAGTGGAAATCGAATCGAATCCGATATAAGCAAAAAAGATTGTCGCCGCACCCGCTAACATACCCACCGGTGCAACACTCTCCGAAATAAATGGAATGGAGATTCCACCATATCCATAAGGAGCAAAATTGTTGGTCCAATTTGTTGGATCAACATATACAATTCCGTAACCAATCACGAGTAAAACAACAGCAACTTTGATAACCACCATCGTTGCATTAAACTTTGCACTTTCACGAATTCCCATGACTAATAAAACTGTGACCGCTGCTGAAATAAGCACCGCAGGTAAATCAACGAAATATCCACTTGCAGAAAATGCACCCGTCGCATGATCAAAAACAAGAGGAGCCTTACCAATTATTTCAGGCCAAACCACGGAGCCACCCGTCACTAATTTCAAAAAATCTTGAAAATAATGGGACCACCCATGAGCCACGGCCGATGAGGCAAAAGTATATTCAAGAACTAAATCCCAGCCGATAATCCACGCAAATAATTCTCCCATGGTTGCATAAGCGTATGTATAGGCACTACCCGCCACAGGAGCCATCGCTGCAAATTCTGCATAACACATCGCTGCAAAAATACATGCAAGTCCTGACACAATAAATGAAAGCATGAGAGCTGGACCAGCTTGCTGAGCTGCCGCTCGCCCCACAAGAACAAAGATTCCTGTTCCAATAATACAACCAATCCCAAGCGAGGTAAGAGCCACAGGACCAAGCACACGATTAAGTCGATGCTCACCATGCATTTCCTCCATTAAAAGTTCGAGGGATTTTTTTGAAAACATCTGTTTAAGCGACATACTTTATATTCCTCCAAATTTCGATAAATTGATTAACGATTGTACTAAAGTTGCCATGAAGCACAATTGAAAATTAAGTTGACCTATCAGAGCAGCATTTGATTCGTGATAAAATACAGGGATGACACTTTGCTGGAGAATCAAAATGTATTTAAAAAGTTGTTCTATTTTATTTTTTGCGGCGGGAACTATTTTAGCTGACAACAATCCACAACTTTCACTTGATGCTTATTTGCAACAAGTCAAAGATAATCATCAGGGTTTTAAATCCAGTCAATCCAATATGTCTTTTCTTGATGATCGAGCTTTATCGAGTCAATTACTTTTCACTCCTCAACTTTTTTCTTCTTTACAATACAAAGACGATCAAAGTCCTACCAATATGAAAGATTTTCAAGGTGATAAAACAACTTTAGAATTATTAACTCTCGGTGTATCGCAACAATTTTCTAGTGGAACTAATTTAAGCACTTCCTACACTATGGCAAAAACGGAATTGCATGGCGTGAATACCAAAATGGTTCCTGAATCAAGTTTTTATGATGAATCTATCAACGTAGAAATTTCTCAACCACTCTGGCGAAATTCCTTAGGCAAAGAAAGCAATGCTACTTCACAAGCGATTGCCTCTCGCATTCAAGCCCAGAAACTTTCCGAATCATTTAAAGCAAAAATGATTCTTCTCGATGCAGAATTAAAATATTGGAAACTTGCTATGGCAAAAGAGTCTGTGAAAATTGCAAAAAACTCTTTAGATCGTGCAGATAAAATGCTTTCGCTGCAAACAAGTCGAGAGAAAATGAATCTAAGTGATCCGGGTGATGTGCTCCAATCCAAAGCTGCTAAAAAAGGTCGCGAACTTGAATATCAAATGGCTCTCGATGAAGAAAGATCATCTGCCCTGCAATTTAATTCTTTGCGAGGAATTTCTCGTCATGAGATGACCGAAGAACTCGCAGTATTAAATTCCGATCTCATTCAAAAATTGAAAATTCCTACGCAAAAAAATAATCGAGATGATATTCAGTCGCTAGAAAAAATGACTCATGCCAATCAACTCGGTAATGTGTCTGAGATAGAAAAACTTAATCCCAATTTAGAACTCTTCGGCAATGTATCGCTTAAGGGACGCGATCAAGAATTCGGTGAATCTTTTAATGAGTCGCTTAAAGCAAAGCACCCTGCTTTAACAGTAGGGCTTAAATTTTCT
>CAZFSQ010000339.1:0-3231 GCA_964521975.1 uncultured Oligoflexales bacterium
GCGATAAATCACCGCGTGCGGTATCACCTAAAGTTGGTAAGGTTTGATTATTTTTTGTACTTTGTGCAAAGGAAGGAGTGGCATAACTCATGCCGAAACCCAGTCCCAAAAAAAATAATATGGGAACTATTCTATGATTTGTATACAAAAAATTATCTCTCCAAAACATTAGAAAATTTATCCTGTTTTTTTGCGCAGGTTTATCTTAACTCACAATCGACTCATATTATCGGGACTCAGCTATTTGTAACAAAGAACAATCTTTATAGCTACATGTGCTTTATATCTTAGTAGGGCCAAACGTTCTTTAAATTTTTTCTCCACTGATCTTTAAGTTCGATGGGCACATTCCACTGTAAATTATTTCGTTCAAAACCATCAGAACTAAGATTAAATACATATTCGCGTCCAGTTTTCACATTTTGCCAATATTTCCAAGTAACGGCGGCATCTCGATAATCAAAGAGTCCAAACTCAGCTCCCATCTGAAAAAACATAAAAGACCTTGCTCTTTGTGTTCCCACCTCAGCCTGTATAGGGATTCCTTGCCAACTTGTAGGAATATTCATACCCATTGCAAACAAAATACTTGGAGCAATATCGATTTGCGATACGGGAAGCTGTGAAAATTTCTTGTAACTGGCTGCCTCACCAAAACCCCAAACCAGCAAAGGGATTTTAAGCAACTCTTCTCTAACACTATTGGCATGCGAGAAAATACCATGCTCCCCCAAGCTCTCACCATGATCCGAGGTAACAACAACTAGAGCATCTTCAAGATATCGTTTGTTTTTTAATTTCTTCAATATTTCTTCAATAACTGCGTCGACTTGTCGAACCCCATTATCGTAATAATTGGTATATTCCTCTCGAGCTACGCCGCTCGTTTTACCAAGATAAGATTCAGATGGCGTGAAAAAATCATAGGCCTTATTTCTTTTTCCCAAGGTATGTGCGGACATCAAATGAAATTGAAGAAAAATAGGCTGTCCTGTGAAACTTGGTAAATCATTTACCTTATCAAGGACAAATTGATCGTCATTCATATAATAACCATTTGCCATCGAGCCATCGAAATAGTCATCAACATTACTAAAAAGATGTTTGAGACTATAGAAATTTGAATGATCTCCCCCTAAAATCATTTGACTACGATACCCATACAATCTTAAAACCTGTTGTAAGGTAAAAGGATTCCTTGGCATTTGATGGACATATCTTGCACTCGCAATCCCCCCCAAACCGCAAACAGACTCTCCACAAATTCCATGCACATTCGGTACAACCCAAAGCTGCCCCTGATTTTTTTGACGTTTTAAGTAAGGACTTGTGTCGCGCTGATAATCATAAACACTTAGATGATCTTGGCGTAGTCCATCGACCACAATTAAAATTACATTTTTCTTATGAGCATTTTGTGAGATAGAATAATTCTTACGCACTAACTCATCCGAAACATCAAAAGCACGCTTAAGCTCAGAGCGTTTTGTTGAAATAAGCTGTGAATTTGACTTACCAGCATACAACGTTGATTTAATCGGTTCACCGTCATCAAAACTTGCCAAGCAAATCGCTTCATATAGCGCGATAGACGACAAAATTAATATAAAAAATAAAGATAAAACCGCTATTTTTTTCATTGAATTTGAAAAAAATAGCGGTGTTTTTTTAATATTTGCGATATCAAAATAAAAAAGATACCGATAAACCAAAATCGTCATAAAAAACGCTAGCACGATGAACGTCACAACGAGCCAAAACGAGACTCCAAGCACATCACACAACTCGGGAGCCTGACGTACATAAGTCGAAACAAGTTCTTCAGTCGGAACTCGTCCCCATGAGCGTAAGCCAATAATAACCACTGCATAGTAACAAATAGAAACAAATAACCAGCTGCTATAAAAAAGAGAAACAAGGATCTTAGTCAACCGAGAACTACTCAAGCGATCTAAAAAATATCTAACAATAAGACATATTAATGCCCATAAAAAAATAATTTTTAAATGTGGCAGAACCGATGTTAGCGGTTGGTAATACAGCGAGACATAAACGATCAAGAACGATAATGGTAGCAAAGCCCAAAAAAGTAACTCTTTAATAAAAAATTTAAGTAATGCTGGCATTCTTGGCTCACTAATTTCGAATGATTATCAATTTCGACAGTCCAAACAAATTGACTGTCTCAAGTTTACTAATCTTCCAGTCATGTTTAAGAATATATTCGTCATATGAAAAATCAGATCGAAAACCAACTTTTTCAGCAATATTCTTCACTAGCCACTCTAATAAGTACCAAACACCACTGCCACTAAAATGATTCACAATTACTATCACACCATCTCGCTTACATACCCTCCGCGCTTCTTGAATTAACACATGAGGATTTGGTGTCACAGACAGAACATAAGGCAACACAACGCAATCAAACTGCCCATCACTAAATTCCAACTTCTCTGCATCCATCGCAGAAAGAGAAATCTGTAAATGCGGATTCTTCTCTGCTCGCTGTTTCGCGAAAACCAACATTTCTTCAGAAATGTCGATACCCGTAATTTGACTTGTCGCTGGATATTTCTCCAATAGCAAGCCAGTTCCAACACCTACTTCTAAAATTGACTTAGGATTCAAATGAGCAACTTCACGACACAGCGCACGACGTCCAGGTTCTAAAACTGCACCAAATAAAAAGTCATAAATCGGCGCATAAAAGCGATACGTTTTTTTTACATCAGATTGTTCAATTTTGTTTAAGTGCATTTGTTTCTACAGGGAAAATAATTAAAAGAAAGACAAGAAAACTGCAACGATACCAACGCACAGTCGAATGTTTTTTTCAACTTAAGTGGTTATCTTTACAATAAAATATAGTCTGAAAAATATTCACTAAATAGCACGTCATCACAAGCATAATTTATGTTCACATTTATACAATCGAACCATCGATGCACTAAAGGCTAGTACAGTTTTCAGTTTGAGGGATAATAGCAGAACTACGATAGTTGCAATGTTACTTATCGTTCATAAAAATCGACAAATAAAAAATACTCTTCATCATGAAAAACTCAAAAAACGAACCTGAACTCACTCATTTTGACCAGAGTGGGCAAGCCCATATGGTCGACGTTTCAACCAAGTCGGATACCCACCGAATTGCTCGAGCCAAAGGCAAGATCAGTATGCAAGCAGCAACCTTCAAGTTGATTCAAGAAGGTAATGCAAAAAAAGGCG
>CAZFSQ010000340.1:0-3231 GCA_964521975.1 uncultured Oligoflexales bacterium
CTCGTGAAAAAAGTTCGAGCGTGTCACAACCATCAAATGCTCCGAACGATTTAACAAATGCAGTTCTTAAACCAAAAAGAACAGCGGGGCGAGAATTTTTTTCGAGTTTGGGTCTTAAATTGTAAACAGCCATAAAAATGCACTCCCTTGCATAGTAAAAAACAAATTATGGATGAAAGCGTATTAAAAAATCTTAAATTTCTATCTCAGAAACCCTTTGTCCTTTAGGGTCTCAATCACTTGATCAATTGTTTGCTTATCATTTTTTACTAAATTCATGAACACGCCACCCATTCGATATCGTTCCTTATCAAACCACCTACATTCAAATAGACATTCAAGTCGTGAGGGAGAAAAAATTCCTAAAGGAGAAAGCGGAATTGAAATCCAATACTGATCGCCTGCTTTCACAGGAACTTCGGCGGTGAATTCCATTTTACAACCCCCATGACTGATATCAAGCAAAACGGCACTGTGAACAAAAAATGGAAACCATTTATATTTTCTTACCTCAACAAGGGCGTGGGAAGTATACCGCTCATTGCGTTCCACCATATCTCTTTGTGGAGAAGACGTAGCCTGATGATGTTCTGACTGATTTTCTGTCACTGAAATATTCCTCTCATTTATAATCTAATGATATAATTATCATAGAACATATTTTATGGAAAATCTAACTGAAATTAAAGTTGCAATTCTTGGCGGTGGTATTCATGGGGTTGGTGTCGCTCATGATTTGATCAGTCGTGGCCTTGATGATATTCATTTGTTTGAAAAAGATGATATTGCTTCGGGGACATCTTCTCGCTCAACAAAACTGATTCATGGGGGTCTTCGTTACCTAGAACATATTCGTGATTTTCCTCTTGTCTATGAAGCACTTCATGAAAGAAAAAAGCTTTTAGAACTTGCTCCTGATCTTGTCAAACCCTTGCGACTTATTTTACCGGTGCTTAAACGCGGAGGAAAACCTGGTTGGATGCTTGATATTGGTCTTTCTCTTTATGATTTATTAGCAGGAAAAGATAAAATTCATCCGCATAAAAAATTAGAAATTTCCGACATGCAAAATTCTTTTTCAAATATTGATCCCAATATTTTTACCCACGGGTTTGAATTCTATGACACCCAAACCGATGATTATTTATTAACGCGACGTGTCGCTTTATCGAGTGAGAAACTCGGAACAAAAATTCATAGAAAAACAATAGTTTCAAAAATAATTCCACAAAATAATTATTGGGTTTTAGAAGGAAAAGATTCTCAGGGAGAAATTTTTCACTATAAAACTAAAATTATTGTAAACGCTCTCGGCCCTTGGTCACATGAATTATATAAGCAAAGCGGCTTTGAACCAAAACACGATGCCGTGAATAATAAAGGAGTTCATCTTTTATTTGAGAATAAAGAAAATCTTAAATGTGGTTTTTTCTTTCAATCACCGGAGGATCATCGCATCTTTTTTTTACTGCCTTGGCAGAATATGATTCTACTCGGAACAACAGAAACCGATTTTCATGAACACCCCGATAAACAACACCCCGATGATCATGATGAAAAATATTTATTGGAACATCTTAATCGTTATGTAAAAAACAAATATGAAAAAAAAGATATCCTTGGAAAGTTTTCTGGACTTCGTTGGCTATTGAGCAAAAAGGGCGAAAGTTTATCTTCACTCACCCGAAAACCTCTTGTCACAGAACATCATCTTGGCAATGATTCCGTGATTTATACAATCTATGGCGGCAAACTTACCACCTATAGATTATTGTCTAAAAATATTGGAGATAAAATTGCACTAAGAATGCATCTGAATTTTATGTCTAAGACACATCTTAAAGATTTTTGGCTGCCGCCAAGTTACGAAAATTTAGAGAAAGAAATTGTTTTAAAAAGGTTTGGATAGTTTTTTTTATTCAACTTTAATGTCAATAGTTTGTGATGGCTCTCCTATCATTCTTGCATGTACTAAGAAAGCAAACATACTAGCAAGCACTGCTGCTACTGCGATATTAATAGTAAAATTTCTTTTGAATGTTTTAGAAGTATCTACAATACTTACCAATATAGCACTACCTAACACAATCATAACCATCTGGAAAATCATTATATTACCTAAATCTTTACTTTCTAACCTGTTAAGTACTCTAGCATTCAACCTTGCCACTGCCGCATTTAATTTAAGTACTTGATCTACGATTTGCTTCTCAATTAATTTTTCATCCGTTAAAGATAAATCTATTTCAAATGTCGTATTACCTTTTGGAACCAGCTTCTTAAAGGAGATACCATTGTCCATAAAATCTTTATACACGCCATCAACCAAGAAAGTAGAAATCAAAACTTTTAATTTATTGTATTGAGGATTAAAACCATTTTGATATATCGGAGATGATCGAAAAATCAAATGCGTTTCTTTTTTAATAGAATCTTTATTATATGTAGAAATTAAAAAGGTTTCCTGAGAACGAATACCAGAAGTCTCAGTTGCTTTTAAAATATTATTTTCATCTTTTCTTAAGGAGAACCAACCGCTTTGATTCGACTTTGCCTCAAATTGATTCGCTGCGTCTAAAAGTTGTTTTTGTTTTTCTGGTTCCACACTTGAAAACCAAGTTGTTTCTTTAAAGCTTTTAGCTAATTCGGATTCTTGGACCGGAGGTGAAGTTGTTTCACTTTCAGCATTTCTATTTCTACAACCTGGTAATGTAACGATCCCAACCACTAAATGTGTAAACAAAACATTTTTTAGAAATTCTTTCATAAAACTTTGCTCCCCTTTTCTGATTTTAAAAGTTTATATTCTTTTAACATTATATATTGATGCAAAAAAAAACAACTCCTCTAAAATTGCAATCCATCAGTGAACGATGGCTAACAAACCCCCGTCATCCCCAATGATTCGCGGAGCGAATCATGCCAGGGGATCTTTTCTTTTTTATATTCTGCAAAATTATAGCAGTTTATTTTTTATTTTTCATATCTTGTTCTCAAGATAGAAGCTTGATCCAATATTAGCTAATGAGATATTCATTGCTACAAAAGATTTAACAAAAGATTTACTTTGAAGAAGACGAAATTAGGTTCTCATCATTCAGTGGTGGAATGGCTTAAGAAAGCGTTGGATGAATACAGTAAAAATCATCTTATGGATCTGAGCAGTTTACTTCCATAAAAAAAGTTAATGAAAGATCCCCAGACGGCTGCTTCGCAGCCTGGGGATGACAG
>CAZFSQ010000341.1:0-3223 GCA_964521975.1 uncultured Oligoflexales bacterium
CCTAGGGTTAAGCTTGTTGTTAAATTTTCTGCGTAATAAAGAGATTAAAGTCAAAGTAGTCGGCATTAAGAAAAGAATAGAAGCTGAGTCTGCATGTCCCAATGGTTATCGTGTACCGGATTCGGTCGATGCTGGGTTGATTAAAAACTATGCACGTGATGTGAAAAATCAAGCTTCATCTGAGGACAGTAAATCGCCAGCGGTTTGGTTTAATCAACTTGCTACTTTAGATATGTTTACGAAACGTATTCAGCTACGTCCTTATAAAGAAGAGGCCCTCTTAATTTGCGTGAAGTATATGAAAGATAAGTCGCAGGATGCTGATGCAGAGGAAGAATAAAAAATTAATATAAAACTAAATCTTTAAATTCTAATTTAATTTCATCGAGATATTCTTTGGGTAATGGTATCCATGGTTTTTCTGAAGAGCCTCGATAAAAAATCTTAATTCCTTTTTTGGGTGATGAAATATATTCGATAGCAAATTGCAATCCAATCCATCGACTCGAAGTTAAAACTTTTTTCTCGATCCATTTGGAAATTTTGGAGACACTTCCTGATTCTTTACGAACTTTATCGAGAGGAAATCGTTTTTGTTGAACTTGTGAAAATCCAAAGCGAAGATTCTGTGCGATTTCACTCTCCAGCGATGAAAAAATTTCCAATGGGTGAATGTTGCCACGATATGCGACGATCATATCATCGCCAGAAGCCCACATAATAATATCATCTCTTGATGGAACTTTAGTTAAAACGGTTTGATAGATTTTATCTCTTACAAGGTCAATAAAACCTGCGGTAGGATGAAAAACATTTTTTCTTATTTCAGTTATTTCTTGATAGAGTCGAAAAACTTCTTCTTTTTTTTTCAACACTCTATTTTCAGACGATGCATTTTTTTCTAGTAAACTCCACTCTTGCGTTTTTTGTTCGAGGTGTAACATTTTTTCGATAAGTGTCATCGACAGTTGATGGAGTAGAAATATATTTCTACCCCCCAATTGTTTAATGTCAAAAACTAAAACATGATTAGGGTTTAAAAAATTTTCAAAATCTTTTTGAGCATTAGGATTGTAAACAATTTTATCCGTAGGCAAATAATCAAAAATATTTAAAAGGCGAATATAATCTCTAAGGGAACTGAAAACTCCCACTAAAGCGGCGGTTGAGTTTTTGCTTGTGATTCCCATGTTTAAAATTTCAATAAGTCTAGGAGGCCAATTTTTAGGGAGGGGTTCATGAAAAAACATTCGCATAAGGATAAATAATTCTTGAGCGATACTCTCTTGTTCAAAATAAATTCCAAGTAATTTTCTTTTTGCTTTGATGTCGTCTAAAAACTTGATCATCAATTCGCGACGAAAAAAATAAGTTGAGGTATCCGTATTTGTGCTTAGTGAAGAAATTTTAGCGTTAAGATGAGCATCCTCAGAGCTATTGCCAATTCCAATTCCATAATTTTTATCCATCTCTTCAAATATTTTTTCCTTAGTCAAAAATGCCTGAAAAAGTTTTTTTCTTATACCTGGTAATTGTTGTTCTAGTCTTTTTATTTCAGGGGATGTGCTAGGCCACCATGTCGAAGGTGTAAAATAGAGTGGGGGGGAATTTTCGTTGTGTGTTTTTTTGATTTCATTTTGCAAAATGGTCCATGCTGCTGTCGATACATAATCTTCTCTTGTCAACAATTCACCCATTACATTTTTTGCTCTTTGTTTGATTTCATTGATAATCTCAATCATCTGTGCGAAATCTTGATTCCTAATACCAATTCGCAAGCGAGTAAATTTTATATAGGGAGAATCACCCTGAATAATTTTAAATATTTCTCCATATTGTGGATGTTCCCATAAAAATTTTTGAAAGAAAAAATGTTCCAAGTTGGCCATTATTTCTCCGAGCGAATTATTTTCACCGAAAATCGAATTATATTCTTTTAAGTTATTGACAGAGGTGACGAGAGTTAATTCCTGAGGAGTATCGCGTTCAAGAGGTATATTGCGTAATATTTCTTCCCAAGTTAACTGGACGCAACGTTCACTTAATAACCCTTCAGCTAAAGATAAAGAATGTGTAAATATAAAAAGAAAGATGATAAATTGTCGTAGCATTATGTTTATAATATCAATAAATATAAGTATTTAAACAACTTTTATTTAAAAATTTGACTTTCCTTAAAAAATCCTTATTATCTACCTCAATTATGAAACTCATCACCACTACTTTTTTAGGTCTTTTGCTAAGCTTTTCTTTAATGGAAAAATTAGAAGCAAGTACATGTCAATTTTCTTTTTTGTCAGGGATGACGGAAGAAGAATTTGTACGTGAAAATATTTTTATCGTGGCAGCCACCGACATTCGCACCATGATCAAAATGGCACGTGAACTTATAGCTCAAGAAGATAATCAAAATAAGATTATTAAATATCCCCATATCAATATCGAACTTGTAGCATCTTCCATACGCAAGCATACAGATTTATCTGAAGAAGAACTTGAGTTTTTAATTTTTCAAGAAGTTTCTTTACGTAGAATGCCAACCGTGGATTCACAAACGAAAACCTATGAGTCTTACTGGGAAGATCTAGCTCGTGGTATTCATAGAAGCCTAAAAATCTAATTGAAAACTATTTTCTATTTCATTTAATAATTCATGTGATGGTAGATGATCTAATGCGGAGATTAATGTATCAAGCTGTTGGTTAGATCGCACACCGCAGATAGCGGTTGTTACTTCTTCATGTGACAAAACATAGCCAAGAGCGAGTGGCAGTAATTGTGACTCATCGTCATCAAAGTAATTTTTTATTTGCTCGACTAATTTTATTTTTTTTATTCTTTTCTCTTTATCGTTTTTCCACCATGGGGCACGTGACCTAGCATCTTCAGATTCATATTGTCGATCTAAAGTGACGCGTCCTGTTAAAATTCCTTTATCGAGAGTTCCCCAACTCATAAAACCCAAATGATGTTCTTTCACCAGCGGAAATAAACTTTCTTTATTTTTTCTTTCTAAAAAAGAAAACTCACTCTGTAAAATATCAATAGGTCCAATCTCAATTGCTTTTTTAAAATCTTCTGGATGAGTATTACTTAAACCAATATAGCGGATGGTGCCTTTTTCTTTTTCACGTTGCAAAAATTCCATCGGCTTACGGATATCGACCCTCGGATCTGGCCAATGAATAAAATAGACATCAATAAAATCGGTGGCTAAATCTTT
>CAZFSQ010000342.1:0-3213 GCA_964521975.1 uncultured Oligoflexales bacterium
CAACCCCTTTTTAGAATCGTGCGGTCGAGATTTTGTATTAAAGAAATAAAATTATTGGGTAGAGAGTTGTCGCGACTTTTAAATGTACTTTCCAAAGCTTTTTTAAGCAACTCAGGATTGCATTTAGGTAATAAAAAATGAATATCAAAAACATCTTTTGATCGTGAGTTTGCGTTTCCTTTTATGATGAGAGTATGTATTTTTTCTGAAACGGTAGTTTCTACAGGATAGACATTCCAAGATAGTTGACCTTCTCCTAAGATGAAAGGAGTTGAAGTTGGGATTGCTCCCTGAACAATAGAGTCTCCTACTGCGAAGTCAATATTTATAATTTGTGCTCTTTTGATATTTTTTAGTATTTCACCAATACCACCTCGAAACACTAATCGCATCCCGTGGTATTCTCCTTGAGTTTGGATATCTTTAAGCTCTTCATAAACGAACCAGACACAATCTTGAAGCGAAGAATTTTCCATAGCTTGCTTGGATAATGTGACGGTTTTTTTAATATCAAGATCGACGGCAAGAGTATCAAGATCAATAGTATAGCGTGGAGAATGATAAACTCGTAATCCTACATAACCTCCTTTAAATACTAAATGTTTATTCAATAGCGAATTTTCTGTGAGGCGAACGACAGCTCGTTCTAATAAAAACTGCGTCATGATATGTTGAAAAGGAATCTTTAGTTGGCGAGCTAGATTACTCAAACGTGATAAAATAGACGTTGCTTGTGATTTTGAGTTATTATTCACTGACGATGGCCTCCCAATACTTAATAATAAATTGCTCCATCTTTAATAATTTAGCTTGATGTAAAATTCTCGAAGGCATGTTTTTGTGTTTTTTAATTGCTATACGGGCAGCACGAATAGCGACATCTAAACCAACTTTTGTGTAGTATCTAAAAGCCTCAACAATAGTTCGCTCAATATTTGTAATATTAAAAAGTTTGTACTTTTCAATTCCAATTTTAGAATTCGTTTGTACTCGAACAAGTTTGTATAATTTACTTGTTGTGCGAACATGAGAAGGAACTAAGACCCAAATTTTTTTAGGAACGTGCTCCATTAAACCGTGATAGAATAGAGCACTATGAAGTCCGATTACGGCATCAGAACCAAAACGTTTTTTTGCAATGATAAAATCTAAATGTTCAAAATCTACGTGGGTAGAGTTGATATGCAAGTATGTCCCATAATCAATTTTTTCTAATTTTTTATGTGCAACCATACGAGAGATATATGTTTGATTAAATCCTTTTTTTAAAGCTTCTTTTAGGGTGAAAATCCCCATTTTTTTTAATGTATCTTCTTTTGTTTTGCTAAGACTCATTTCATTATAATGAATGATTTTTGACAAAAAATCAAATTTATGTCAAAAATCATTCATTCGTACTATTGTGGATAAAACAAAAATCTCCAGCTTGTAAAGAAGCACCTCTAATTGTAAAATCAATCTATGCGATTAATGCAAAGTTTGTGGCGGATATGTTTACTTTTTGCTGTAGCTAGTTTTTCTGGTGGTATGGGAATTGTGACCGTCATCCTTTACCAGGTTTATTTTGGAGATGATTCCTATTTAAAGAAAACGTCGATTCTTGCCAAAATTAGTGAAGAAACGCAAATTTTTTATACCGATGATGTCACACCCATCGGGAGTTTTTTTGATAACTCCCATCGCCGTTATATTCCCTTCAGTGAAATTCCTGCACATATGGTTCATGCCTTGGTAGCTTCTGAGGATAAAAACTTTTACCACCATTCGGGTGTGGATGTTATTGCCATCATGCATGCATTTTTTGAAGGAATTAAAGAGGGAAGTTTCAAGCGTGGTGGTTCATCTATTACTCAACAAACGGTTAAAAATTTGTTAGATAAACGCGAGCGGACATTCAAAAGAAAATTTCGTGAGGTCATTGCCGCATTACAACTTGAGCGTCTCTACAACAAAGATCAAATTCTTGAATTTTATTTTAATCAATTTCATGTCGCAGGGAATGGCAATGGCGTAGGGATTGCTGCGAAATATTATTTTAATAAAGAAGTGAACGAATTGAATTTGATTGAAGCTGCGTTTATTGCGGGTTCGGTTAAAGGTCCATCCGCCTACAATCCATTTATTAAATATACAAAAGAAGCTCAAGATAAGGCCAAAGAGCTTGCGTTTAATCGCAAGAATTATGTTTTGCGGAGAATGTATGAACAAGGTTATATCACCAAAGAACTAGCCAAAGAACATTGGAATGAACAGATACCTTTTAATCGTGGAAAATTTCGCTCGACGGAAGTTTCCCTCTGAGACATCAGTCGCTCTGAAGTTGCTCGTCCAGAAATTTTAGAAAAAATTGGTCTCGATCAAGCATCGGAACTGACAAGTTCTGGTTTCAAAATTTTTACGACCATAGATCAAAAATTTCAAGAAGCGGGACAACTCGCGATGCGAAGAAATTTATCGCGACTTGAAACAATTTTATCGGGATATGCACCAGAGGCAAAAGATGAATTTAAGACGTTACGTTTTTTAGAAGTTGGGCAATTTCATTTTGCCAAAATCAAAGAAATAAAACGCCAGCAAAAAGAATTTGAAGTTATTCTTGATTTTGGTTTACCAGTAGGAATTGTTCCTTATGACTCGCTTGTGCGATATGCCAAGCTCTTAGATCTTGCCACAGGACGTGGTTATCAAGTGCATTTAAAAGAACTCATGGAGCAAATGAAAGTAGGGGATGTTGTCTATGTTGAAGTTAAAGAATATGACAATAATACTAATAAAGCTGTCGCAGAATTAAATAAGCGTCCGCAAGTGAATGGTGGTTTACTCGCCATTGATAAAGGGGATGTAAAGGCGGTGATTTCTGGATTTGATACGATTGGCTTTAATCGAGCGATCAGTGCGACGAGACAACCAGGGTCTGTTTTTAAATCCGCTGTTTATTTTGCTGCGTTACAACTTGGGTGGAGTATCTTCGATAAATTAGATAATCAGAGACAAATTTTTCCATTTCAAGGCCGCTTTTACTATCCTCGTCCTGATCATCCAAGTCCTTATCCCGATGTTTCTATTCTATGGGCTGGGGTTATGTCGGAAAACTTGGCTTCTGTTTCTTTGACAGCCAAACTTATAGATAAACTGAGTTTTGAAGAATTTAAAGGTCTCATGGGAGTGATGGGCCTTTTACCTAAACAGGGAGAAAACCTTCGCGAGTATCAT
>CAZFSQ010000343.1:0-3210 GCA_964521975.1 uncultured Oligoflexales bacterium
TGTTAGCGGCTTCTTGCAGCTTTTTAGTTTTCGTTTTCATCTGCACTTTTTCTTCTCTGCACTCGACTAATGTTGCATCATTTTTAGCAATTTTTTCTCCGTTTCTCCGTTTCAACTGCACTTTTGCGAAAAAGATACAGTTCTATAAATACTGGCTTCACAGGATTTTCTTCTAACTTGGTTGAGTGGTTGTGCGAGTGTCTTTTTTTATTATTTTGCAAACCAAGTCGAAAAACAGTTCACTTGATTATAAAGAGATTTTTGCTTGCATTTCTTGGCGCAGGAATTATTACAAGATCATCTTTTTTATCTGCCTGACCTGATAGAAAATTTTCTAATCCAGCTTTCTTAAGCGCATTTTTTCAATTTCCAAATCGCCTTCTAATCGTAGAATCATGAACTTTAGAATGTTGAGAAAATTCTCTTATTGTCAGAAAGGGTCTATTGATAATTTCGGCCACCCGCTGAATTTCCGATAAAATATCTTCATCAGAATAATTTGTGAGACGATTTAGTTCAAATTTAATATCATTTTGGTTGTTCATGAATTTTTTGTCATAGTTTTGTCATTGATCAAAAGTTACATATGGTATAATAATTTTTTGCTAAAAGAAGGCGAGATTTTTATCTCAAAACCTTAGTCAACTTAACCTTATTTTCAAAAAAGTTCGAGAATGAGACAAAACCGCCGGATGCTATCGGTTGAAAAATTTCGATAAAATGCTTCTGAAGCCTTTATTTTCAAATGTGTACTTCGCAAAAAAAAGTAAAGCTTACTTACAAAAAAGTGAGACAATTTCTCCAAATCTCCGTACCAACTTAACCTTGATGCAGCCAATAACATCAAAGGCTTACAAGCCTATAATAATCCAAAAAACTATTTAATTCTCTATTTTTTCTAGAGGAGACAAATTTTTTCCAATCTTCGTTGAGACATCTTTGCTAGAAAAAACATCTCCGCAGTTAAGTCCATTCTGGCCTAGCGTGAATTTTTCTACGCTAGAAAATAAAGGGAAATTTTGGTTTTCAACTTTACCTTGGAGACCAAAAGTTCGAGAATGAGACAAAATGAACGGCTGCTTGGTATGGCGGTTCACGGGAGCCTTTTTGTGAACTTCTCTCCCTTTTGTCACCGCCAGTATTTATAAGGGTTCGAAGATCATTTCAGATGTACCAAAAAGTTCGAAGTGAAATTCTTGGTGAGGCAGATGAGTCATTTTGTAAACTTTTAGAATCTTGTTTTTTAAAAAAATTCTTGTACAAAAGATCCAATATTATTGGAAATATTTCACCAAATTATAAAACCTAATTGTTATGCGCCTTCCATATTTTTTAATCCTCTTACTATTATTCACATTTACTTCCTGCAAAAATCGTGATCGTTATTTAAATGATCCTTACAACATGACAGAAATTTCTGATATTGAAGAAGTTTATGCTAGTGGGATTCCGCAAAGAGTTCGTGAAATTTTTGATTATTATTCAAGCCTTGATTTGTCGATTAAAAAAAATCAAGAAGAAGTTGCCGGTTTTAAAGATGACATTTATTTGTTTCAGGAGAAATTTATAATTCCCGGTCTTGATAAATATAAAGTTTATGCAGAGTGTGGCAAAGGCGCTTATGGGATGGATGTTTTTATAAATCAAAAACACTTAGAAGGTTTTCGCCTTGTTTTATCAAAAATCAAAAATGGCTATAAATTGTGTAGAGTAATAAATCATGAATTACTTTATAGTAAAAGAAAAAGTTTTGATTCGTATTTAAGAAAGTTCAATAAAAAATATTGGATTTAATTTAAAATAATAAAATTGTGATAAATTATTAAAGTGCAAAATGCTGAGTAATTTACATAATTCAATAAAAAATAAAATTATTTATGACAAACAAAAATGTTAATGAATGGATTGATTATCGTACTCCTCATCAAGTTAAAGCCTTAGAAAAAGCCTCAAAAGTTTTTGATGATAAAGACAATTTAAGTGTAAATACACTGGAAGCGATTTATGGTAAAGAATCTAGTTTTGGTGATAAACGTTATTTAGATGACTCCCGTCGTGGTTCAGACAAGCCAGCCGGACATTTTCAACAAAAGAAAGCTGCTGCAAAAGAACAAGGCTTAAGTACTGATCATAAAAATGATCAGCGCTTCGATATTGACGAAGCTTCAATTAGCGCAGCTAAACAACTCAAGATGCTGGATAATTTTTTTAGCAAAAAAACAAATTTAGGAGAAGATAAAAACAAAAATAAAATTTTTACAATTGCAATTTCTGACAAAGCGGTTCGAGAAATATTTACAATTGCAGCTTATAATATTGGTCAAGGCCGTGTTGCGCAAGCACAAGCTTTAGCAAAAGCAGCAGGCAAAGACCCGACAAATTGGGAAGATGTTAAAGAATTTTTAATTGCTGCTGGGGCTAAATCAAATCAAGCTAAAGAAGCTATCGAATATGTAAAAAAAGTTTTAGAATATAAAAAAGAATTCGAAAAAAAATCTGAAGCAAATAAAAAATTAAAGGATAAAGATTTAAAAGAAACTAATTTGCAAAAAGATGGTCATTGGGTTACTATTGATGATCATCCAGTCTTGATAAAAAATAAAAAAGTTTAGGTAATTTTCAATAAATGTGAAGGAAAAAAAGAGGCGGGGCCAAATGGTGAAGAAATGGGATTTGATGCTAAGGTATACAACCAGATTTTCTCTGATTTGGAACCAGATGTTTTATTTATATCCAGCGGAGGCCCCAAACCGAGCCAATAAAAAATTCCGCCATTGCGTTAAGAATTTTAAACAAAGCAACTCCCGATTGTTCCCCAAAATCCTGTGTCTCCCTCACCTCAATCAAAAAAATTATCCCTCAAACCTCTCAAAAAACATTTGGCTAATTTCACACAAACAAGCCTTAAATTTCGGAACTGGATTTCTCCACTTTGTTTTCATCAAATTATCAAAAATTATTTTTAATTTAACAGCAATTTCTCTCTCAGAATGGAAATAGCTACCAGAGGTTCTTCTAGCTATTTCTACAGCATTATTAATTCCTTCAACTGCATTAGTTGAACGAATCATTGAGCGAATATTTTTTGGATATTTTGCAAAAGCTAAATAATTATTGGTTCTTTCTTCTAAATATTTTGCATAAGAAGAATATTCTTTAAACGCCAGTTCTGGATAAGGAATAACCCAGATTTTGGCATATTTTTAGCGC
>CAZFSQ010000344.1:0-3198 GCA_964521975.1 uncultured Oligoflexales bacterium
TAAAAGAGTTGTAAGAAGTCTAGCTCCACTTGCTCCCAAAGGATGCCCTAAAGCAATCGCACCACCTGTTCTATTCACCTTATCAGGATCTATTTTTAAATTCTTAACTACAGCAATTGCCTGAGCAGCAAATGCTTCGTTGAGTTCAAATCGTTCGATATCTTGCACTTTAATTCCGGCAATTTTGCACGCTTTAGGTAATGCTTCAATCGGTCCAATCCCCATAATTTTGGGATCAACCCCTGCAACAGAAAATCCCGCAAAACGTGCCAATGGCTTAAGATTATATTTTTTAAGAAATGCTTCTGACACAACCATCGTTATTGCTGCACCATCTGACATTTGAGAACTATTTCCTGCGGTCACACTCCCACCTTGCATAAAAGCAGGTTTTAATTTTCCTAATGCTTCAACGGTTGAATCGGCACGCGGTCCTTCATCTTGTTCAAATGTCATTTCTTTAATTTTAATTTGTCCTTCTTTACCAGGTTCACGAAATGTAACTTTCACAGGAACAATTTCATTTTTAAACCAACCTTTTTCAATCGCTTGGGCTGCTAATAAATTTGATTTGCACGCAAACTGGTCTTGCTCGTCGCGTGACACTTTAAAATCACGTGCAACATTTTCTGCGGTGAGACCCATCCCCAAATAAAAATCCGGGTGATGATCCATCACGGTGCGACTACCCACAACTTTATGTCCCATCATGGGAATGAGTGTCATCGACTCTGTTCCCCCAGCTAAAATGCAATCCGCATCTCCTGCTCGAATACGATCGGCAGCAATGGCAATGGTCTGTATACCCGAAGAACAAAAACGATTGACGGTCATCCCTGGGACAGAGTCAGGTAATCCTGCCAATAACAAAGCAAATCTTGCTACATTCATTCCTTGCTCTGCTTCAGGCATCGCACAACCAATCACCACATCATCAATTTCTTTTGGATCAACCTGTGGCGTTTGTTTCATCACCGCAGAAATTACATCCGCACAAAGATCATCCGGTCTTTTAGCTCGCAATGATCCTTTGAACGCTTTACCTACCGCACTGCGTAAACTTGTTACAATATATGCATTACCCATTTTTTATTTCCCCCAAAAATATTTTTTTTAGTTTCTTAAAGGCTTTCCGTTCTTAAGCATGAACTCAATGCGATCCACTGTTTTTTGTTCGTGACATAACTCAACAAACACACGTCTCTCTAAATCAAGAAAATAATCTTCCGACACAATGGTTCCGCCATCCACTTCACCACCACATAAAACAGTCGCAACTTTTTCACCCACAAACGCATCGTAAGGAGAAATTTGTTTTCCCTCGACCATATTATAGAGAGCGAGTTTAAATGTTTGAATCCCCGGATCACCTACGACCTTGATCGCCATGCGTGGTTGATTGGGACGGAATCCTCGACTCACCATTTCTAAAGCCATCATCTTCGCTCGATGGGTTTGTAAATCTTGACTCAAAGTCACTTCGGTTGTTGTTGGAAAAATTCCCATCTCAACCGCTTCAAACCCTGACGTAGAAACTTGACCCATACCAATTAATAAAAATGCTTTTTGTAAAAACATCATCGGATCGCCACGCTCCGCAAGATTCATAAGATCATAAGCACGAACCGCTAATTCTTTGGTTCCACCACCCGCTGGAATTAAACCAACACCAACTTCAACAAGACCTGCATAAGTTTCACCCGATGTTAAAATTTTCGTCCCACAAAATGCTGTTTCACATCCACCCCCTAATGTTAATCCATGTGGACAAGTGATCACCGGAAAAGGAGCATACTTAAACATTTGCACAGCTCCTTGAAAATTTCTCAAAATGCCATCAATTGTTTTGAAATCTTTTTTACCAATGGCATCTATAATCATTTTCAAATTCGCACCGCTAGAAAATTGCTCCCCATCATTTGCAATCACTAAAGCATCAAATGAATGATTCACTTTCGTATATGTCTGGTGCATGAGTTCTATCATGTGCGAATCAAGGGTGTTCATCTTTGAATGAAAAACTAAACACGCCACACCATCATGAATATCTACCAAACTTGCTGATTCATTTTGAATCACAACTTTGGCATTCTTATCTTTGCTATGTTTAGGCAAAGAAATATAAAATGGATTTTTTTCCTGAGGAATTAATTTTTTTTGCTGTGAATTCCATTTTTGATTTTGATCATCGTAAAAGTTCACAACTTTTTGACACCAATCAGGAAGCTTAATTCCTTCCTGTTCCATTCTCTTACGTACACGATCCACACCTAAGGCTTGCCAAATTTCAAAAGGCCCCAACTTCCAATTAAATCCCCATCGCATCGCATCGTCGATACCTTTGACATCACCATTGGCTATGGTGTCACAAAGTTTTGCTGAGTATGCGAGCGAATCTCGCATAACTTTCCAAATCAACTGAGCATGTGAGTCTTTTTGGTCGATAATGAAACTTAATTTTTCAAGGTCATCATGCTTGCCTTTTAAATCTCCAACCCAAGAAGGATTTTCTTCTTTTTGTGACTCATATTTTTTTTCTTTCGGACGGTAAACTAAAATCTCTGTCTTACCCGATGCAGATTTTGTTTTTTGATAGCAACCCGTGCTGTTTGATTTTTGTCCGAATTTTTTTTCTTTAATCAGATCATGCAACCACGACGGTAATTTGAAATAATCATAAAATGGATCGTCTTTCGCTCGTGAAGTTACAT
Source organism: uncultured Oligoflexales bacterium (assembly GCA_964521975.1). Classification (GTDB taxonomy): domain Bacteria; phylum Bdellovibrionota_B; class Oligoflexia; order Oligoflexales; family CAZFSQ01; genus CAZFSQ01. The sequence goes on from CAZFSQ010000344.1 coordinate 2,712, forward strand.
TTTCAATCACATGAGCATAGACATCAATACCCACCACATCAAGTGTTCTAAATGTTGCTGATGAGGGCCTTAATGAAAATTTACCCGTAAGATTATCGACCGTCTCAATGGACAAACCAAGTTCATCCATATATTTCATCGTGGCTTGCAAATTAAAACAACCAATCCGATTCGCAATAAAATTGGGGGTATCACAAGCCCAAACAATTCCTTTGCCCAAATAGGATTCTAAAAACCAAGATACATCTCGCATTAACTTTTGATCGGAGAGTCCATGAGGGATTAACTCTACTAATTTCATATAGCGAGGAGGATTAAAAAAATGCACTCCGAAAAATCGAGCCGCAGAATATTCCGACATCTGCGATACTAAATCATTCATCGCAATCCCCGAAGTATTCGAGACAATAGGAACATCCGCTTTCACAAATTTTTCAATTTGCTGAATGATACTATGTTTAATATCTAATCTCTCAGCCACAGCTTC
>CAZFSQ010000345.1:0-3178 GCA_964521975.1 uncultured Oligoflexales bacterium
ATCTACAATTTATTTTCTCCAATTACTTTCGCTAGTGAAAGTAATTGCAATGAAAATATGAAACAAGGAATCGAAAAATACGATCAAGCTCAATATCAAGATGCCTTGAGGTTTTTTCTTAAATGTTTTGAAAGCAATCCACACAATGGTCATCTTCTCTACAATTTGGGTAATGCTTATTATCGCTTAAATCAACTAGGTCAAGCTAATTCAGCCCATCTAGCAGCAAATCATTTTTTACCCCGTGATCCTGATATCAAAGCAAATTTAAAAATACTTCATCAAAAACTTAATAACGATATGGAGATTTCAAATGCTTGGTTCAATACAAAAGAGCACATTTTGTTTTTTTCTTTATTGTCATTTTTGCTTTTTACCCTTTTAGGAATTTTATTTTTTATTCCTAAATTAAGCCTAAAAATAACATCTGTTTTTTTATTTCTAGCACTTCTTATAGATTCTTATTTTCTTTTGCCCCAAATTTTCTTTCCCACACGACTTGGTTCCATTACCATGAACACGTCACTTTACTCTGGACCATCCGAAAATTATTTAGCTTTATTTTCACTCAATACCGGAAGCATTGTCGAATATGTTCATGATGAAAATGGTTGGATTCAAGTTAAGGATTTGAGGAGTGAAAAGAGAGGATGGGTTTTAAATAAAGATGTTTTGTTTTATTATTAAAACCGCACATCAAATTCTTTAAAAATTTTATCCAAGAAATAAATATTCGATAAAAATGAAAAATCTTCTTTACGAGCGTGGTGTTGAAAAAATAATTTATCACCGACAAATGAGTCCACCATTACAGAGTCTGTGATAATTTCTCCCATTAGTTTTAACTCACCATTTTTTGTAGCTTGTGAAAAAACTCTATACAATACAGTTCCAGAAGGAACACTTGAAATCAATTCATCACGAAAATCTTTTTCAGACTGCGACGACATTTTATTTTTAATCATTGGTACAAAAACGAGTGCATAAGGATATTTATCGACAGAAGTTAAATGATCGAGCGGTAAATAAGTTGGATCTTTTAATACAGTTGAAAACCATTTCCCTGCAATCTTTAGCGGAATCCCATGCGGAGCTGGAAGAGCGTTCGTAAAATTATTCTTAAAAAAATCCGTGTCCGTTCCTTGCCCATTCAATGAATGCATCACCATAAGATTTTGTGATGGCATTTTATCTACAAAAAATTTGAGAGCCATTCCAGGAACATTTCCTGTTACATAACTTTCACCATTGATCGTAATTGAAAAAGTTGGATCGCCCGCTAATGATAAACGAATAAGCATCGAGACATTTTCATCGTGGAGTAATCCACCATAAGATGTTTCATGTGTTCGACGATAATGTGCCTTTGCGACAACACCATAAGGGTGAATAAACTTCTTTCTACCCTCTGGCATGATATCGCTTTCCAAGGTAAACGTTTTTTTAAGATCAAAAGCTGCGGTGGCACTCCAAAAAAAAGCCAAATAACCTTTACCATCTAAACTAGGGCGATCATTCTCGTACTTTGATTCTTGAATTAATTTCCAAAGATATTCTTGTTTTTTAACTGCTGGCCAGATTTGGAAATCATTCGGCAGGGAAGGATATTCTCGTTTAACTTGATTTAAACTCGATTCAATCGGTTTATTTTTTGAAACGGAATTACAACTTAGGTGAAAGATTAAGAATAAAAGTAGATAAAATCTCAAGTGTTAGCTTTTCTCGTAATAATAGGCTTGGAACTAACCGCTACTTTAGGCTTATCAACTTTAACTTTAACGACTTGTGATTTTGCCTTAGCTTTTTGTCTTTTAAAAAGTTCTTTCTTTTTTCTTTGAGCTTTTCTTTGTCTACTTTTGAGTGTTCTTCGATTATCAGCACGTCCCATATTTTTAAAATTCCTCTCTTAAATGACCTTAAATTTTAATCCCTTTTTTTCTCGCAAATTGATCCAAACCAACTTTATCAATACAGCGAATTGCATTAGTAGAAACTCTCAGCGTTATAAACTTTTTCAATCGTTCCGACCAAAACTTCTTAGAATGTAAATTAGGTAAAAAACGATGTTTCGTTTTGATGTTGGAGTGAGAAATTCGATGCCCAACTTGTACACTTTTTCCAGTTAATTCACATTCGCGAGACATATTCTATTCTCCTTGCTCAGATTCTTGATTTGTTGCTGCTGCTGGTTGTCTATCTCTATCATGGAATGGTCTTCTTGAATCATTATTATTCCCAAAACGACGTTGCTGATACCCACCACCTGATGATGACCCTACACTCAATAAAGATGCATAGCCTTTTTCATCACGATGAGAAATTGCGTAAGGAATCAAAGCTAAATAACGAGCACGCTTGACTGCTTTGCTAATTTGTCTCTGTTGTACAGAAGTTGCACCCGAAACGCGACGAGGAATAATTTTACCACGATCCGTAATAAATCGCTTCAAAACATCTGGATATTTGTAATCAATGACAGTTCGTGGATCAATCGTCCTTTTTTTCTTAAAAACGACTCGTTTCTTTTTTCGTACTGTGTTTCTTGAATTTCTTGTGTTTCTTATCACGGTAATTGCCTCGCAAAAAATAAGCGGCTTTGATAGCCTAAAAGTTACGTCTTTCGATTGACATGAAAGCCCTTTAAAACATTAAAATTTAACGTACCTTAAAGACTGTGGCAAGTAAAGAATTAGTAGAAAAAGAAATCTCTCAACAGGCTACCAGCATATTTTATTATGATGTAGCTCTTCCAACTCGTATTCAACACACCTTTACCTATCAGAGCGAAAAGAAAATTGAACCTGGTACTCGTGTGGTCGTCCCCTTTGGACCACAAGAACTCATCGGTATGGTGCAAAAAGAATCCGTTCAAGAAATCGACCCAAAGAAACTAAAAAATGTTAAAGAAATCATTGACCCAACCCCATTTTTCACACCCGAACTTCTCAAGCTTGCTTCATGGCTAAGCCACTACTATATGCACCCTTTGGGTGATGTCATTAAGACGATGCTTCCTGCCTCCTTATCGAAAAAAAAATTAAAAGGCTATTACCTGACGGAAAAAGGAAAAACACGTTTTCAACGTCCAGAATATTCTTACTTAAAAAAAATTTTGCCCGATCAATATGGTTGGCTTACGTTATTTTAAATTCGATTTAAAATTTCACAATTAGAAAAA
>CAZFSQ010000346.1:0-3151 GCA_964521975.1 uncultured Oligoflexales bacterium
GTAAAAAATGTCCTACGCGAGTGACACGAATTTCACCTTTAGCTTTGTCATTTTTATAATTTGAGCGAGCATCCACAAAAGAAATCACACGTGGAGCGTTTTGAATCATCGTGCGAAATTTATAAATCGTAAATGGTTTACCGAGTAAGCCAATTCTAATTTGTGAATAAATGACGCTATCGGTTGATGTCATCTTAATAATAAGAGCAATAACAAGCATCGGCAGAGATAATAATGCAAGAATAAATACAGCAAAAATAAAATCAACAAGCCTTTTAACTCTGAGATAAATTAATTTTTCTTGATAGATCGAGAGTAACCAAATATTAAAAGTGATGGTATTAATCAAATTTTCATTCACCACTTTTTCTGAATCATATTTTTCTGCCTGCTCTATCCAATAAGAATAAGTAGGGGAAAGATTCAAACTACGAAACCATGCAAGTTTTTCGTTTTCGCTTAAATTTTCCTTGGGAAGTTTAAGAGCTTCCATCGACCCCTCCTACAGAAATATTCGGAAAGATTTTTAAAAAATTTAATTTTATTTTATGTTTTTATAAATATTTTTTGGAAAATACTGATTTTAAAATAGAATTCTTGACATAAACAATGAGTTGAAAATATGATAGCTCATATGATTTAAGTCAAAAGATGCAACTTAAAACCACAAGGAATTCGTATGCAACTATTTTTGGTATTTTTTTTAATTTCAAGTTTATTTGGAATTAATTTATGGGGTTCGGATCATTTAAATATTCGATGTGAAGTTGAGAAAAATTTTGAGCGTATGGACCATGAAGTCAATGGTAAGCTCATGGGAGAAGTTACTGAAACGGAAGATAATCGTTTGGTGATTAAATTAACGCATTTCTTTTTGGATATTAATAAAAACCTATCGTCCGAAGAATTAGAAACTCGAAAACCCTTTGATGGACATTTAACTCTCATGACAAAATCTAATGTTCAGATTAAAGATGATCCGTTTTACCAACCAGACGTTTACTTGAATTATCTCCGCTTTAAAATCACCAGCAGTGTCAAAGAAGGAGAAACATATTTAATTGTTCCTAAAAATTTTGAAAAGAAAAAGAATGCATCGGTAAAATATTTTGATGCTTTCTTAATGATCAATCATTTAAAAGGGTGGTATGGAGCAACGGCTCCTCTTTTATGCGAAAAATTTGAACCAGAGGCCAATTAATTTTATGTCTAAAAGAGTTGGAGTTATTTTAGGTGGCTCAGGACATCGTGATGGTTCGGAGATTCATGAATCAGTTTTAACAATGTTGAGTTTAGAAAATGCGGGAGCTGAAATTGTTTGCCTTTCTTTAAATCAAGAGCAATATCAGGTGGTCAATCATTTAACGGGTGAACGAGAAAACCAAAAAAGAAATTTAATGACAGAAGCCGCTCGCATTGCTCGTGGACAAATTCAAGATTTAAGAAATATCAAACCCAATGATCTTGATGCAATTGTATTTCCTGGGGGCTTTGGTTGTGCATTTAATTGGTGCGACTTTGCTGAAAAAAAATCAGAGATGCGTGTTGTTCCGGAAATAACGCAATTGATTACATCATTCCATGAGAGTAAAAAACCTATTGGAGCGATATGTATTTCCCCTGTGATTGTTGCAAAAGTTTTGGGGAAAGAAAAAATTAAATTAACCATTGGCAACGATCGCGAAACAGCATCCATTTTAGAAAATTGGGGAGTTCAGCATACGTCATGTTGCGTCGATGAAACATGTGTCGATGAAAAAAATAAAATTGTATCCACTCCTGCTTATATGTTAGGAGAAAAAATAAGTGACATTTATCCAGGAATTAATAAGCTGGCTTACGATCTTATTGCATTAATTTGATGGCAGAGAATGTTAATATCATTTTTCATCTTGCATCTTTAATTGTATTTTTATTTTTATTTTTTATCTTAAGTAAAACGTATCAGGAAAAATTAATCTTAAAAAAAATTTTATTTTCAATCTCTACTAATAAAAAAGTGTGGATGTTGATGCGATTAGAAAATCTAATTTATTTATTAACACAAAATAAACTAGATTTTAAAACAGAGCGTACTTTCATTCTTCCGCAACCATTTTTTAGTTTTTTTAAAAATTTCCCATGTCATAAAGTTAGTTTTGAAAGCGATAAAAAAATATTCTTTTATATCTCAGAAAAAAAATGCGACAATATGGAAAGCATTGAGCAAGAATTAAAACGTGCCACAAAAGATGTGTATGAGTTTAAAATTTTAAATATAGAGGCATCAGAATGAAGATGATTCTTACCTTTCTCTTACTCCTAGGCTGCCAAACTTTTCAATCACAAAACGACGCGGAACAAAAACCACCAGAAATTACTTCTAACACGCGAATTCCAGAGGCTGTTGCCGCAGGAACCAAGTTTGGTGGATATACTTTGCAAGAAGTTAAAAGATTGCTTCATCGTAAAAATGGTTGGGCAGAAGCTCATAAAATAATTGAAGACGAGGTTTTATCGAATGTTAAAAAAATGGATAATAGCCTTCTGATTAATTCAGTTCACCTATATTTGGCAAGCCCACTCAAAGCTTCGCCGAAATTATTTCAGGAAATGATTGCATCGTCACGCCCCCTAGCCATTGAATTAGGCTGGACCATTGCCTCACAAATGCCATCGCAAGAAATTGCCAAGGTGATCGACAAAGAACTTACTCGTGCTGTTTTAGAAAATGATGATCGTAAATTATTTATTCCGCAAATGGCAGAAGCCGTTGCATCGAATCGTCTTAAAAGTTCCTACACTATTTTGCGTAAAGGTCTCATGGAAACGGGTAACGAAACATTTGCCAAGGCGATGATCGCTCTTGAACCAGAAAAATCAACATTTGATTTTATTGATTACTTGGCAAAAGCTCCAGTGGAAGAATTGCGACAACTTTCACAAACATCTATCAACCCCATCACAGCGATGATTATTCTGCGACATTTCAGCAAGGTTCCTTATCCGTCAAACGATCCAAAATTTGATGTGATTTTTATTTATGCTGTATCTCGTAATCTTGCATTAAGTGAGTTAGCTCAAGCAGCTTTATCCAATGCGATTGCTAAAAATCGTGAGCATGTTGCTTTTCGTTTGGCAAGAATGCCCACTTGGGTACAGATTGCTTTTA
>CAZFSQ010000347.1:0-3142 GCA_964521975.1 uncultured Oligoflexales bacterium
ATAATACCATTTCCCATCTTTAAAAATACATTTACACGAAATATTTTTGAGGATTTTTATATAGATTTAACCTTCTCATTTTTAACAGTTTTTTTATGGTGTGAAGTTTTCTTAAGGGATTTATTTGATAAGGATTTTTTTATTGTTTTAAAAAACTTTTCTGATTCTTTTACACCCAAACTGCCTTCTTTTTTTGATTTCAATGCCATCTGACCCAGCAAATAATCTTCTACATCGTCATTGAGATCTTTTTGGATTAAATTTAAAACATAATTTTTGATGTTAATACCCTTTTCAATAATATGAAATTTTATCATTTTATGAAGATCGTTTGGCACATCAATTGATAGTCTGGTATAATTTTGTGCTTTCATGTTTGCTTTTTTAAGTTTTTACTTATTTAAGTTTTTACTTATTTAAGTATAAACTTAAGAAATAACGCTGTCAATTTTAAATTTGCTTTAAATAAACCCCTATTAACCTGTCTTCCTCCTTGATTTCATCTACTTTACTAAAACCATATTTTTCATGAAAACCAATTGAGGCTTGATTGTAAAATGGTTTATGGACTATTTTACAAATAATGCAGGAATAGCTTCTGTGTCTGGCTTCGTCAAACATTTTGGCTATTAAGTTTTTACCAACATTTTGAGTTTCAGGTTTTTTGGCGATTTGTTTGTAATAAAGAATTTTATGACCACTTGCCTCTTTAATTGCAGCTACTTCTTTTTGAAATTTAACATCAACGTTTGTAATATCGCAGGCAGTTAAATAGCCAGTAATTTCAGAGTTTTCTTCTGATACCAACACTATATATCCAAGCTTATCTGCAATGGCATTTTCAAGATCTTTTTTTGTTACTTTCATTAGAATAAAACCCTTTTTGGAAAATTCTTCCGAAGTCATTTTATCTTTATTATTTGCCAGTAAATTTTTTGCGTTTATCTCAAGAATCTGCTCTATATCATTGTCGGTAGCACTTCTAACTAACATATAATTTGAATTTTTTTGCTGCATTTTGTGGATTAGCATCCTGGGTAATTGGTCTTCCTACTACCAAATAAGAGCTACCATTAGAAATTGCAGTTTTTACATCGCAAACTTGTTTTTGATCATCCCCTTTAACTGCTTCTAACCTGATTCCCGGACTTACTATTAAAAAATCATTACCTAATTTTTGCCGTAAATTTTTAGCAGCAATTCCTGAAGCAACAACCCCATCAAGCCCTGACTTTATTGACATTTCAGCTTTTTTTAATATTAAATTTTCAAGAGAAATTTTTGGATCAAATCCCATATCATTTAAATCTTTTTGCTCAAGATTAGTCAAAACCGTTACACCAACAATCTGCATTTTACCCTTATTTTCTGCGGCTCTAGACATGATCTCATGACTTGCAGCATGAATAGTTAAAAGATCAACTTCATATTGAGAAATGTTTTTTACAGCACCGGCAACAGTTTGAGAAATATCATAAAATTTAAGATCAGCAAAAACTTTTTTATTTTTATTTTTTAACCATTTGATCATCTCAAAATAATTGCCACTCATCATCAACTCTAAACCAATTTTATAAAAACCAATTTCATCACCAATTTCATTAACTAATTTTTTGGCTAAATCAATATTAGGAACATCTAGAGCAACAATGACAGAATTCTTCATAATTACATTTTCTTTTCTTTCCCAGAAATCAACCGAGAAATATTATCTTTATGTCGAACAACAATTAAAATGAATAAAAACCAACAAAAAACTATTTGTTCAGGCGGTGCAGAATAATTCCACGATAAAATAATTGAAGAAAAAATTGCTACTAGTGATGCAACTGAAGAAATTCGAAATAAACAAAATGCCATAATCCAGAAACAAACCACCAATAGCCCTACTGCAAAATCAAGGGCAAATAAAGTTGCAATTGCAGTTGCAACGCCCTTACCACCTTTATAATCCAGATAAATTGGGTAAACATGTGCCATCACAGCTATTGCAGCAATTAAAACTAGGAATAAATGTAAATGACCAACTTCAAAAAAACTAAAACGACCGATAATCACCATAATAGCACCTTTTATACCATCCAAAATCAAGGTAAAAAAACCTAATTTTTTTCCAGCAATTCTTGTGACATTGGTTGCGCCAATATTTTTTGAGCCATGTTCGCGAATATCTTTTCTAATAAAAACTTTAGTAAAAAATAAACCAAAAGGAATTACTAAAATAAAATATGTAAAAACTAAAAATAAAAATTGATAAAAAAATATCATGAATACACTTTTGTAATTTGTCTAATTTTGAGAAAAAGAGCTATTTATCCTTGTCTTTATTCTTACGAAAGGCATCTAGAGAAACCACTTTTGCTGATAAGTCAATATTATTACCGCTTTTTTCACTTAAGCCATTTTTATTGGCTCGATTTGACTCACCGTAGTTTCCGAGCTCCATTTCTTCCAAATCATTGTAATTCATACTGAATTTTAGAGCAAAATTCATTGAAGGATCGGCAAAAGAGGTGATTGACTTGTAGGGAACAGTTAATTTTTCATATTTACCATTAAAACTCAGCGATATTTTAAACACATTATGTTCTACAACTAGGCTTTTATATTGATATTGGATAGCGATTGTCATTTCTTCTGGAAATTTTTCAATCAGGCTTTTTGGAATAGAAACTTCCGGAAAACGGGTTAAAAAGGTAACAATAAAATAATGCTTACCTGGCAAGCCAGTTTTTTCAATTTTTTTTAGAGTTTCATAAATCACTGAACGCATCGAGTTTTCAATGATGTCATCGTAGCCGATTAGGTCTTGTTGTTGCATGATTTTGGGCAATTATTTCAATAAAAAGGCTCAGTTTCTGTTGACAGGTACTGAGCCCAAAACCCCGATAAAATCACTTATGCTTAAGCAGCTACAGCCACTGGAGCAAATTCGAAATTATCATTAGCAAAGTTATCGTTTGCGTTTACTTTTTTTGAACGGATATTTAAAGGCTTTCACCAATAAATCGGCAGTTTCTCAACCGGGCAAAACTAATTTTTTTATTACATATGTCGAAGCTGTTCATCCCCGTATGAAGGGTTTTTTAAAAACCCCCTACCCCCCTTCTAAGGGGGGAGTCGTGCTAACGCAACGACAGAG
>CAZFSQ010000348.1:0-3140 GCA_964521975.1 uncultured Oligoflexales bacterium
AAGGGCATAGTCAGGTTTTTGATCGGTTTTTGTTTTCAAAACTCCGATAAAATCATGGTGTCGTGGTAGAGCACATAAATTTCTAGGATCACCCTCTTCGTCAAATTCTTTTAGAGGTGCTTTGGCGATAAAAAAAGTATTTTCATCCTTTTTAAACGGCTTACTTTCTTTAAATTTAAAAAGTTGCGAGAGTTCATCTAAAATATCACTTGCTTTTAAAGGGGTATTTTCTTTGTAAAATGCGATGCCAAAATAGGGGACTATTTTTTTGCTTTCTCGATCGGGGAGGAAATAAGTTTTTATGCCCTTAAAATTTCCTAAATTTTCAGTGAGCATTTCGCACGACCCTGACGGAAAAAAAAGATTGGCACGAGAGTTTTTGATATTGCCATACAATTTGCCAAAATTTTCGATCATGATGCCTTGCTTTTTATTTTTGGGATTTGATTTTGGATTAATTTTAAGAAGGCTTTCAAGTTGCTTCGAGGTTAATTTAGCAAGTGAAGTAAAGTTTTCCGGGTGATTACCAAATAAAATAAATTCAGCCGTATCCCAATTTTTATAAGTACCGATTAAATGATTGCATTGAAAATTAGCGAGCTTAAACCCCTTGGCAGGTCGAATGGTGCTTAAATCTACTCCAGCCACAAAAAGTTTTTCTTCGATAAATGTAAAAGGAATTTTGTTGCTTAAATCAACTTGAGCCTTGGCAAGGATATTTTTACATTCTGCGAGAATAGAATTAGCATCCTCTTTATTTTTCTTTTTGAGTGTCTGGAGAGCTCGTTTCTTACAATCGGTCATCAAAACAGCAATGGGGAACTTGTCTTTACAACTTTCCAGCTCCGTTTTTGTTTTGTTTTTATCTTGAGCGGTGTCTTTGACAGCTTGTTTACGACAATCCAAATATTGTTCGATATTTTTTTTGATATCTTGTTTAACATTTTCTTGAGCATATAATGATGGTAAGAGTAAAAATAAGAGTGGGAAAGCCTTTGAAAATATTTTCATCTTTGTCATAATCAGCATCTTATTATTTTATAGGTAATAGGAGTAAATATCTATGCCCTCTTTTGATATCGTGTGTAAAGTTGATCCGCAGGAGTTAGATAATGCGGTGAATCAAACTCTTAAAGAAATTAGCCAGAGGTTTGATTTTAAAAATAGCAAATCAGAAGTCACGCTTGATAAAGAAACAAGCAAGATGGTGATGCTGGCCGATGATGAATTAAAATTAAGATCACTTAAACAAATTCTTGAAACAAAATTAATTAAACGCGGCATTGATATTCGTTCGCTTAAATATAGCAAAGAAGAGCAAGCAACACAGAATATGATTCGTGTCCCGATTGAAATGAAATCAGGGATTGATCGTGAGGAATCAAAAAAAATAATTCAACTGGTTAAAGATTCTAAGTTAAAAGTTCAAACAGAAATTCAAGGAGAACAGTTGCGAGTCACGGGAAAGAAAATAGATGATTTGCAATCGGTAATTCAATTGCTTAAAGGAAGCAATTTAGGATTACCACTCCAATTCATTAATATGCGAGGTTAGTTTATGGGATTTAAGTGCGGTATTGTAGGATTACCTAACGTAGGTAAATCAACTATTTTTAATGCATTGACATCGGCAGGGGCTGAAGCGGCGAATTATCCATTTTGCACCATTGAACCCAATGTGGGAATTGTTGAAGTCCCCGATCCAAGGTTACAAACTATTTCACAATTTGTTCCGGCTAAAAAAATTATTCCAGCCATTATGGAATTTGTTGATATTGCCGGTCTCGTGCGGGGAGCTAGTAAAGGTGAAGGTTTGGGGAATCAATTTTTGGGGCATATCCGTGCAGTGGATGCCATTTTACAAGTTGTTAGGTGTTTTGATTCCACAGATATTACTCACGTTGAGGGAACGGTTGATCCATTGCGTGATATTGAAACCATCGAGACAGAATTAATTTTAGCGGATGTGGAAACAGTGCAGAATAATCTTTCACGAGTAGAAAAAATGACCAAGACGAACGATAAAAAGATGTTGCGAGCCAGAGATATGCTCACTCATCTATTAAAACATCTGCAATCTATTCAACCTGCCAGAACATTTAAAGACCCGACCCCAGAGGATGAACATCAAACATTTATTCAGGAAACAAAAAGAGATTTACATTTATTAACAGCTAAGTCACTTCTCTATGTTTGTAATATTGATGAAAACTCGTTAGCTAAACCCGATGAAAATAAATATGTACAGAAAACGCTGGAACACGCCAAAAAAGTTGGGGCAGATTGTGTGATTATTTGTGGAAAAGTCGAAGAAGAATTGAGCCAGTTGGCGGGTGACGAAAAAATGGAAATGATGGCGGCAATGGGTCTCAAAGAACCAGGGCTTCAGGAATTAATTCGTAAAGGTTATAACACTCTGGGGCTGCAAACTTATTTTACCGCAGGAGAAAAGGAAATCAGAGCGTGGACAATTCAAAGAGGTGATTCAGCTCCGAAAGCCGCAGGAAAAATTCACACCGATTTTGAACGTGGATTTATCTGTGCGGAAATTTATTCTGTTGAAGATCTTGAAAAAGCGAAATCAAAAAATACGCTTCGTGATCGTGGGCAAATGCGTACTGAGGGAAAAGATTACATTATGAGAGAAGGTGACGTAGTTGAATTTAGATTCAACGTCTGATTTAGGGGGAGATAAACCTGAAAAGAACTGCCATAACCTGGACGACTTTCTACGGCAACTTTTCCATCGAGTTCCTCGGCAATATGCTTAACAATAGAAAGACCTAAGCCGGTCCCACCAAGTTCTCGTGAACGTGCTTTATCGACGCGGTAAAAGCGTTCAAAAATTCTTTCTAAATGTTCTTCAGAAATTCCGATACCTGTATCACGAACCGTCAACTTACCATAACCATTTTCTTCGCTGAGTTGTATTTTTATCGTCCCATCTTTGGGAGTATATTTCACAGCGTTACTGAATAAATTATCAAAAATTTGGGTAAGTCCCTCACGATCGCCTTGCACAATGAACTGAGGTTTTTCTTTAACGTCGTATTCAATACGTAAATTTTTTTCCATGACATAATAATTATAACGACTCAAAACCGAACGAATAATACGGTGCCATTCGATAGGCATTTTCT
>CAZFSQ010000349.1:0-3123 GCA_964521975.1 uncultured Oligoflexales bacterium
CTCGGTTATTTTGTTGATATTTACGATCTTGTTTTATTCAGCATTGTTCGTGTGGAAAGTTTAAAATCACTTTCCGTCTCCGAAGAAAACATTTTAAGCGAAGGATTATTTCTTCTAAATATGCAAATGATCGGCATGTTGATCGGAGGAATTATCTGGGGCATTTTGGGAGACAAAAAAGGTCGCGTCTCTGTTTTATTTGGTTCGATAGCCTTATATTCTGTCGCCAATATCTTGAATGCTTTTGTCATCGACACAACACAATATGGAATTTTGCGATTCGTTGCTGGCATTGGTTTAGCTGGTGAACTTGGTGCGGCGGTTACGCTTGTCAGTGAAACTCTGCACAAACATCATCGCGGCCTGGGTACAAGTTTTGTGGCAGGTGTTGGTGTTTTAGGAGCAGTGCTCGCGGCCATTGTTGCAAAAAATTTTAACTGGCAATGGGCTTATATTTTTGGTGGAGTTTTGGGATTACTATTGTTAGTCATGCGAATGAAAATGATGGATTCGGAACTGTTTTTAAATTCATTGTCATCCCCAACGACTCCCGCAGGGAGGAGTGCCATGGGATCTTTTTTTCTTTTATTTGTTACACAAGAAAGACTCTTTCGTTACGTAAAATGTATTCTTATTGGTATACCAACTTGGTATGTCATCGGCATTCTCGTCACCCTATCCCCTGAAATTTGTAAAAATTTAGGCGTCACCGATGGCCCTATCCTCGGCGGACAAAGCATCATGCTTGCTTATATTGGTTTAAGCCTTGGTGATTTTTTAAGCGGCCTGCTTAGCCAATTTTTTCAATCACGAAAAAAAATTATCACTGGATTTATTTTTTCTTCCATCATGGTCACAAGCGTTTATCTTTTTTCTTACGAACAGAATTCACATTTTTATTATTGCCTGATGTTCTTCTTGGGGCTTTCGATGGGCTATTGGGCCTTATTTGTAACCACAGCCTCAGAACAGTTTGGCACAAATTTACGAGCGACAGTGACCACAACTGTTCCCAATTTCGCTCGTGGCTCATTAACTTTGGTTTCTCTAGGATTTGAATATTTCCGAAATCATTTAAATATGGGTGTGGTTTATGGTGCTTTGGCTATTGGCATTATTTGCTTTACTATCGCATTGTTAGCCGCCTTTAAACTGCAAGAATCGTTTCATCGCGATTTGGATTTTTTTGAAATTTAAAAACTAAAGTTCTCATCAAATTAACCGATAGATCTAAGGAAGTATGGTTGAATAATTAGCTCTCGGTGTCATGCCCAACGACTTGCGAAGCAAGGAGTGCCTGGGCATCTTACCAAAGGTAAAAAGATCCCCAGGCATTCGCACCTTCGGTGCTCATTGGGGATGACAGTCGGATTTGTCAGCTATTATTTACTAACGCATTACTTGGGAGATTAAGTCTATGGTAAAAGAGATGAGTAAATTTTTTATTTTTTGCTTTTTATATTATTTTTTGAACGTATCTTGTTCAGAAAAATCTGAGAGCACAAGACGTGGTTCTAGCAAAACAGTTACGGACAGTAATGAAACTGTCGATGATTCTTTGGATACGGATTCATCGAAAAAAAGTGATGTAGATAGCATCATTTTTGGCGATGAAGTTTCTTCTGAAACGGAGAGCAAGAATGAAGAGCTTGGAATTTATGTTAGTTCCCCCAAAGGGATGTTATCCGTTAACACCACTCCCAAAATTAACATTAAAAATATTCGTGAAAATATTTTTACTTCATCACTTCCAGGAAATGCGGTGCTCTTGGGACAAGGGGCCAGTATTGACATTCAAGATTCTTCTGGAGCGGAAGTGGATTCAAAATATTTCAACGACAATTTTAATATTAAAATGAATATCGCCAAAAAAGATTTAAAAGATAACGTCGCATTTGTCATTCACTCTACAGATAGTCTCGGCAATGAGAATACTCAAGTTGTTACTCAAGGGGATGTGCAAATTCACACACAAGATAATTCCGACACAGCAGAATTAACATTTAAAGCGGGAGCTAAAAACATTGATATTCAGATGGTCGATTTACAAAGTCTGAAATTATCTGACTCCGAAGTTTATTTCCCACGCCCAAGAAACCCACAGCAAGTCGAGTGTATTGCCGATGGAGCTTATTCAGCTTATTTGTCTTGGGGAGTACCCGGTGGTTCCGTTGCCGCTTATAAAGTTCTCAAATTTGCTTCTGAGCAAACAGCAATTGATGATATTGGATGTGCAGGAACTTCAGATTTTCCTGAACTCACCGGAACGAGTCGATCTTATTCCGTTTCTAATTTAGAGCCATTGACCACTTATTATTTTAGAATTTGCTCTCGCAACAATCGAACCCCACCCGATAACTCACCAGGAATTGTTTGTTCTGTGACAACACCAGCCCCTAACATTCCTACAATTCAATTGGCCTTTAGAAATGGGACTGATTTAGTGTACGGTAAAAAATCTGATGGTCCTTGGGCATTGGAGACAATTGCAAATAATTTATCCACGGGTGGTGGTGGTGCTCTTTTTGAAATTGACAAAACCAATATTCCCCACATCATTTGGAAAGAAGGTTGGTCAATTTCTAAATACACAAAAATGACCAATGGCAGTTTGGTTACTTCTGATCTAAATACTAGTGACGCAGAACTTGGCAGTTTCGACCGTATTTATAGTCTCGTTTTAAATAATACCAACGACCCAATCCTATATTACTCTTTTAGTTCTAATGGTGTTGCAATTGCTAAAATTGCATATATGAGCAACTCTCATTGGATGAGCCATTCGATAATTAGTTCAGTGGCTAGAAATGGCCTCACCATTGATCAAGACAATAACTTTTATTTATTTGGAATTAGCACCAACTTTATGGGCTTAAAAATAAATAACCCCTTAGTAGAAACTTTATCGGGATATCCAACTGGAACACAATTAGCCAACGGCAATTGTTCTAAATATAATGACATTGCAGTTACCACAGACTCCTTGGGCAATATTCACGGCAGCTTTGCTTGCGAGAAAACCAATACCGATTGTGGGGTTTATTATTTTACCGGCCTCGATGTCTCTAACGCTATCTTGGTTGACACTTTTAGCATTTTTAATTCCAACCCCGACCTATGTCC
>CAZFSQ010000350.1:0-3113 GCA_964521975.1 uncultured Oligoflexales bacterium
TTCCTAATAATAAAATACATCCAATCATCGCAAAAATATCAAGATAAGAATTGGTTAACGCAAGTGCAAAAAATGCCCCGCAAGCTGCTAGCGGTAATACAAGCATAATCGTAAACGGCGTGAGAAATGATTCATATAAACTTGATAAAACAAGATAGATAAAAATGATGGCAAGAAAAGCTGCGGTTAACATACTCACCATCATTTCTTCAAAGTTTTCAGCCTGCCCAACGAATGTATAAGTAACTCCGGGGGGGAGGTTATTTTTTTCTGGAGAAAAATGATCCTTAATTTGGTCCATAACGTAAGACAATCCTCGTCCGTCAGAACTTAAATCTGCTGAGACCATGATATAGCGACCACGATTCTGTCGAAAAATAGTTGCAGGGCCTTCGGCCTTAATAGGATGAGTCACATCAGACAAACGAATTTGTTTGTGATTAATGTTGGGAACAAAAATATCCTTGAAGTTATCAGCAATGTTTCTTTGTTCCTCATTCACCCGTACACGAATATCGTATTCAGTTCCTCCTGTGCGATAAACAGCCGGAATAACACCCTCGATTTGAGTTCTTAATTCTTGACCAATAATTGTTGTTGAGACACCAAGATTTTGCATTTTATTCTTATCAGGTACAATTTGCAGTTCAGGTTTACCGTCTCGATAATTCATATTTACATCTTTAAGATCAGGTGAATCTTTTATGAAAGTATAAAGATCCGTTGCCACAGGTTTAACTTGATCTAAATTATTTCCTGCAATTAAAATATTTAAAAACTGCTGTGCCCCCATTCCTACACCATCAATATCTTGAACTTTAGGATTCGCATAACTGTAAGGAGTGAGCATTTCACGGATCACATCTTTGACATGAGAGGTTGTAACTTTTCTTACTTCCGACGGTAAAAGATTGACATAAATTTGTGCTTCATTGGGCTCGCCATTTCTTCCCCCGACAGTAACAACCGTTTGATCAACATCTTTTATTTCTCTAATTTTTTTATCTACAACAATCATGAGATCATGCATCATCTGTAAAGGAGTTCCCGATGGCATATCCATATTAACGGAGAACTCGCCAAAGTCTTGCGGAGGAACAAATGTTTTTGGAATATATTTCGTGGAAAAAATACTTGCGATAAAAATTCCTAGAGCACCTATTAAAACTAAAGAAGGTGCTTTGGTAGAGATTTTCAATGTTTTTAAATAAATATTTTCAAAGAAGGTATAAATTAAATTAAATCCCGTGACGAAAATTCCAAAAAATTTTGAGACAATATTTTTATTTTCAGTGTGTAATTTACCGGCGAAATATGCAGAAAGCATCGGAGCCATGGTGAGTGCATCAAACAAGCTAATGATCATGGCGAAACAAATCGTCAAGCCAAATTGTTTAAAAAATTGTCCGATCATTCCATCGAGAAACGCTACGGGGCCGAAGACAGCAAGAACAGTAAACGTGGTTGCAAGGACAGCAAGAGTTACTTCTTTAGTTCCAACGCTTGCAGCTTGTTTTGCGGGCATTCCATTTTCAATGTGACGAAAGATATTCTCACGCACGACAATGGCATCATCAATCAATAATCCTACTGCTAAGCTCATCGCGAGAAGCGTCATCATGTTAATCGTGAATCCAGCGAATGCCATAAGGATAAACGCACCTAAGAGTGAATTAGGTAAAGCAATACTCGTAATAATTGTCGAGCGAAAGCTGCCTAAAAATAAAAATACCACAATAATGGTCAGTATAATTCCAAGCGTTATGGAGTGTTCTACGTCATCAACATTCATACGAATCGGTCGTGCTCCATCGCGAACAATTTTAATTTCGCTTCCTGGATGCACTTCTCCAAGTTGCTTATTGATTTTAGTAATGTTTTTCTTAACCTCATCCGTAACAGCGACAGTATTTGCACCTGATTGACGAAAAACCATGAAATTGAGAGAGGGATCACCATTGATATAGGTCATGCTTTTTTCTTCTTCGAGCGATTCGGAGACTTGAGCAACATCACCGACGCGGATGGGTTTTTCGTTTCCAAAAAAACTAATGATCGTAGAGGCAATATCATCCATTGATTTATATTCGCCAAGAGTACGAACGACGATATCTTTGCCCTCTGATTTTAATGTTCCAGCGGGAATATTTTTTCCCGCAATACCTAACTGTGATGAAACTTGTGAAGCAGAAACTTCATAATAATTTAATTTTTTACGATCAAGGTCTACATGAACTTCTCTTTTTCGACCTCCTAAAATTTGCACGGACCCAACTTTTGGGACTTGTTCAATTTGAGGACGAATTGTTAAATCTGCAAGATCATATAATTCTGCGGGTGGGAGATTTGATTTCAATGAAAGAATAAGAATCGGTTGATCGGATGGGTCAACACTTTTGATTAAAGGTTCTTGAATATCGCTCGGAAGTTTGGGTCGCACGGTTGAAATTTTTTCACGAATTTTTTGCTCCGCGTATTTGATATCTGTTTGCAACGAAAATTCAGCAATGACGGTGCTGACACTTTCTTTGTTGATGGAGCGTAATGTTTTTAATCCTGACAAAGTTGATAATTCATCTTCGATAGGTTTGGTAATGAGGGTCTCAATTTCTTCGGGTCCGGCCCCAGGATAAAGCGTATTAACAAAAATAATTGGGAAAGTAACATCAGGAAATAAATCAACTCCAATTTTTTTCGAGGATAAAATTCCTACGGTGAGAATAAGCGTGAAGATGCAAGTGATGAAAACAGGTCGTTTGATGGACAGATCAGCTAAATTCAAGGGCTACCTCCAATTATTCCGCATACATTTTCATTTGTGTAACAATGCTTAAAATTTCTATTTCACTTTTGAGACGCATAAGTTGGGAGTTAGAATAATCACCCTCGAACATTAAAACCTGTGCGGTGGTGCTGCGTCCGCGTTTTTCTTTTTCGCGTTCGTATTTTAATTTTTCTTCCTGAGATTTTTCTAACTCACTGGCCAGATCACATCTTTTTTTGGCTTCATCGAATTTTTTTTCTAAATCTTGCCACTCTTGTTTTTGTTCAAAGAGTTTTCTTTGATAACTGTCTTCTAAGGATAGAGAATCTTTATTTAGGCTATATTTTAT
>CAZFSQ010000351.1:0-3109 GCA_964521975.1 uncultured Oligoflexales bacterium
CATCATCTATTGCAATAATTGTTTCAAGCTGTTTTTGAATTGCAGAAAAACTTAATCTATCCTGCTCAACTTCTCCATTGACATGACTTGAAATATCCTTCGCAGAAATATTTTGGTTACTCGATAGTTTTTGCGAAACTTCTTCAAAAATTCTTGTCACATCTTCATTAATGACCTCTGTCTTTTGAGCAAGCTGCCCCCCCCCAAAATACATGTTATAAAAATTTTTAATCTGTTCATGCGTATTGGTAGATAAAAAATTCGAGGACACTTTTAAAATTCGATCCACTGATTGCGTCGCATTTTTCTGAGCCATTTCTCCCCAAAAATTTAACAATCGTCCCATCAATTGATCTAAAGTTTTTTGTTTCAAATCTGGCATAGGTTATATCTCCTCAAATGATGAAATAAAATTCTCTAGGCTTTCTCGGCTTAAAAGAAAAATAAATTAAAAAATAAGTTTTGGAATGAAGCAATTTTTTTGATTTATAGAAGTAATATTAAAGACTAAAGATTTAACGAAACTTGCAAAGACGTTTCCCGCATCGCATAAGGAGATAAAAAAGTGCTGACGGTCGAAGCTCCTAAAAACCACACATCATAAAAACGATATTGCAGTTGTAAGCTCCCTGAGTTTTGCATTGTGTATTTGCATAGAGGATAACATCCTTGATGCGAAGTCGTTTGTATTTCTGTTGTTGCAATAAATCGTCTTAAAAAAGATTTACTCACCAATAAAGAAAATGCTGCGGAGTTTCCTGAACCAGATGAATGAACACGAATGAATCCCAATTGAGCTTGCGTTGCTAAAGAAAAATAATCAGGATGATCCCAGAGGTTCCACTTAACGATCCCTGACATCTGTTCAAACAACCCAACATATGCTGCGGTAGAAAAACCTAAATCTATGTTCGATAAAATTCCTTTTTGAAACCATACACTAGGATAAATAAGATTTTTTATTTCTTTTTCTTTAGGATAGGTCATATAAGTGTAAATTTGATTGCTAAAATTTAAATTAAGTTCGCGATAACCTAGCCCAATATTGCCACCCAATTCTCCATGCGACTCCGCAGAATTCATAGATGATGCACGCGACAGATACGAAAAAACATAGTCCTCTTCTGAAGATTGGTCCTCAGCTAAAATCCATTGTGAGAATAAAAAAAAGACTAAGAAACTTTTGGACATTTTTGAAGAGCCTCGTCAAGTTTATGGATCATTAACATTATTTCACTCTCTGTAATTCCAAAATGTGGAGTAAATCTTAAAGAATTTTCTCCACCATGAATGACTCCCAAACCATGAATTCTCAGCCACTCTTCAATACCACCGAAACCAACTACTTTAAATTTTTTTGGATTTAAATCGAGAGAAAATAAAAGACCAGTTCCCTGTTGTCCAGTAATAATATCGGGATATTTTTTTTGCAACTTGTTAAATTGCTGTAAAAATTCTTGACCTTTCTCTTGAACATTTTTTCTGAGAGTAGGTGTCACAAGATCTAAAACCGTCGATGCTACATCCAAAGCCCGTGGATTTGCAGTTTTAGTATTGCCGTAAACACCTTTGACATAAATTTGAGCTGCTTTTTCTGTAAGAGCTAAAACAGAAAAAGGAAATTGACCTCCATTTAATGCTTTAGAATAAGTTTCCATATCCGGTGGTAAAAGTTTTTCAAACCCAGGATAATCGCAAATTGAGAGGCAACCATGTGCTCTCAACCCAGCCTGTATCGAATCCACAATAAATAACGTTCCATTTTTTTCTGTCAATTCACGAGCCGTTTGATAAAACTCAGGTGTGATACTTAGGCCAGGATTACCCTCTCCCATCACAGGTTCGATAAAAAAACTTTCAAAATA
This sequence comes from uncultured Oligoflexales bacterium, assembly GCA_964521975.1. Taxonomy (GTDB): domain Bacteria; phylum Bdellovibrionota_B; class Oligoflexia; order Oligoflexales; family CAZFSQ01; genus CAZFSQ01. Next base: position 1,866 of record CAZFSQ010000351.1, read on the forward strand.
AACTTGATGCTTGTCTGCCCAATGAAATGCTTCTTGAAGTTGCGAAATATCATTGGGCACAACAGTAAAATTATTTTCAAGCCCACGAAAAGAAGCGAGATTTGCTTCATACTTTTTTCGAGATGAGTCGGAAAGCTGGGCTGGTTTTTCAGTTCTCCCATGAAAACTTCCCTTCAGCGTTAGATACATCAATTTTTTTCCATGATGTCTTCCTTCGGGGTCTGTCATTGTTTTTGCATGAATATCCGAAATACGACAAGCAACATTTACTGCTTCAGAACCACTATTCATGCAAATAAATTTACTAAATGGAGTTTTATTTCCAACACGACGATGACCAATTTCTTTTCGCAGTTTTTGATCAAATCTATATTGAGCCAAACTAGGTGTCATTATATTTGCCATGACTTGAGTCTTAGCGAGAGTACATAAAATTTCACCAGGATTATGTCCAAATCCCATCATGCCATACCCACCTGAATCATGAATCACGGAACCAAAGAATGTAACAATCCACGGACCTCTTGCTGCAAGAGGTAAATAAGGATTTGTTTGGTCTTCAGGGTAAAAGTTTAGATAACCCGATTGAACTTTTTGACAGAGTTCTTTTTCATCCAATTGCATAAGTTCAGGAAATTCTTTTTTTATTTTTTCAAAATTTTCAAACGCTTCATCAATCGCTTGATTTAGTTTTTGATCCGATGCTAAAAAAGGTTGGATTTCATGATCGGATAAACCAACAGTTAATTTTTTTCCTGTTTGTTTTTTTATTGTTTGTAGTTTTTCTAAAGATGACATTTTTTTATCCTTATTTTTAAATCCCCAACAAAACTGAAACATCTAAAAAAATACGAAAACCCTTCATCGCCCCTTTTTCTGTCTTAGAAATTAAAAAATTCTGCTGAGCTACTTCAGATAATGGATTTATCGTATCATATTTTGAAACATAATTTGAATAGATGGGTAAATCAAAACCAAATCGTGAAACATAACCCTCAATACGAGTCGTCAATGAATCAGAAGAATTTGAGGTTTTGCGAGTGGGCTGCAACCATGCAAACAAAAGTGCAGGTTTTAAATTAATATCAATTATTTTATTTTCAAAATTAAGAACTGTTCTGGATTTTTCTTCGGCATCTTCTTCTTTAATTAATACAGGAGAAGATGATTGTTTTCCCTCTGTATTTAAATAAGAGAGACCCAACGCAAAACCATAACTTCCCTCTTCTGTTCGTAAGGACATT
>CAZFSQ010000352.1:0-3103 GCA_964521975.1 uncultured Oligoflexales bacterium
GTTTCTTAGATAATGTCCTGGAAGTTCGTGAGTGAGTTGAGAGAGGTAGCGAGCGGCTTCTTGGTTTTTATCAAGAGCGATGTAGGTTTTAGCTATGTTCAGTAACAACCGACCATACAATTTTGCATTATTTTTTGTAGATAATTTTTCAAGCAATTCTTTTCCATAAGCTAAAGCCTTAGGATAGAGTTTCATGGACATTAAAAGTTCCATTCGTTCTTCTACTTCCAAATATCGAATTTGAGAACCTAGTCGCAATTTTTCAAAAGTTTTTTGGTAGACAAAATCTTCAAGGCCGTGATCGAGAGAAATCAGTCTTGATAAACGAAGGAGTGCTCTGCGAGTAAAATAATACTTTTCATTGGCTGAGATGTCTTCACAGTTTTGATTGAGCAGTTCATGAAAAGCTAAAACACTGAAGGGGTCCATAGGGTAATCTACCAATAACTCTTCAAGTAGATCATCATGAGATTTAAAATTATTCATAGCTTTGTACGCTTGACTGACTTGGTAAACTAATTCACGAGACTGGCGATGCCCAGGAACTTTTCTCTGATATTGCTCGTAGAGTCGCGTGGCTTCTTGATATTCATTCTGGTTGATATTGATAAAAATAAGTTGTTCATAAATATATTGGGTAAGTAACCCATTTTTATTTTTTTGTAAGATGGATTTACCGAGTTCCATTCCATCCTCCCACATCTCTAAAGCGAGGGAGATTTTGAAAAGTAAAAAGTTTTTGAAACTTTCATGCTGCGATAAAAAACTGTTTGAATGTAAAAGCTGCCAAATATTTTTTGTTGCAACAATTTGATTGGGTTCATGTTCATACTCTTGCAACCTATCTTTTTCTTCATCGGATAAAGTGTCTAAATCAAACCATTCGGTGTAATGAGTTTTTTCATTCACACGATTTTTTCTAATTTGTGAGAGCACATCATTTTCAAGTGAAAACAAATGATGCGGACACAAAAAAAACACCCAAGCGATAAAGTAGTATTTCATACATGCTACTTATCGGGTCCACTATGTATGAACTATAACGAGGGCTGGGTATTGATTTGGTAGTTTATAAAATAAACAAAAAATTAGAAAACATCTCAGAGTATTATTTTATAAAAGTTCAAAAGATGAAAACCATAAAAAAAATTTATAAAAAACAAAACCACAGAACAATTTAATCCTTTATATTTTATTTTACCTTATTTGAAATTTCATTCATTATTTCCGTTTGAATTTGTTGAATTTCCATTAACGTTTGCCATTGGTGAGAAATAAGCTGATCGACTTTTGCTGTAAGATTACGAATCTCAACTTCTGCTTTCAAATTTACCATATAATCATGTTCAGCTCGCATTCGATCTTTAGATTCTTGTCGGTTTTGACTCATCATAATAATAGGTGCTTGAATTGCGGCCAAACACGATAGAAGCAAATTTAATAAAATATACGGGTAAGGGTCGAATCCTAGATTGTGAAAACCATAGGAGTTCAATACGATCCAGGACATCATTGCGATAAAAAAGATAATGATAAATATCCAACTGCCACCAAATTCTGCAACATGATCAGCTAATTTTTCGCCAAAAGATCGTTGCTCCATATTTGTCGGATTCGTATTTTGCGTTAAAATTTCCTGATTCTGAAGATTTTCAAAAACAAATTTATCCAAAATAGAAAGCTGGCCTTGGTCCCGTTCAAGTTGCGATCTTACGTAGTCAAGTCTTAATCTTGTGAGGTCCGCATTACAAATGAATCCAGAAATGGAATTCCACGTAGAATGAATTTTTTGAATATATTCAGAAACGGTGTTTCTAACAAAATTCGCAGGAGTAAGGTCTTTAAGTTTAAACTTTCCGTGACAGATTTGACATTCATTAGAGGAAAGATTATTTGACATTTGATGTTCCCCACACCTTTCTTTTTGCACTCTATTTTGAAAATTTTAGAAAAATTTTAATTGATAATCTTTGGCAACCACTAAAGCAATTTTGGTATTTGCTCCAATCATCTTCTGACAAGGAAACATCTTGAATGGAAACATGGCAGGAACTTCTTCAGGAAGAATTATATTATTAATTTTTGAACCACCTTTGAGAGGAATGTAAGCAATGTATCCAGCATCTAAACTTAAATTAAATGTAACGGGTTCATTAAATGTTTCTATTATATGGAGAGAATAATCTCCTGTTGATGGAAACTCTAACCAAGAATAATTTTTTTTATCTTTTGATTTTTCTTGGGGCATTTTTTTTAATTGTGAAACAAATTTTTCTCCAACTTGAGTCATAGGATCAATGATGCGTAAGGAGGGTTCGATATGCAATTCTCTTTCTTTACCATCATACTTTCTATCCCAATCCCACATGCGATAAGTTTTTCCGCTTTTTCCTTTAATAATACGCTGAGGTTCCAAAAGTGTAACACCGCCACCAATAGCGTGACTGACCCCAGGAGCAATATTAAAAAATTCACCTGGCTTTGTTTCATGAAAATATAATAATTTTTTTTCAAACTTTTTTTCTTTTAACTTCTCAAATAAAAAATCTTTTTCCATTGCTTGAAAAAATCCAAGATAAATTCCGGCATTGGGTTCTGATTGTAAAATATACCAACTCTCTGGTTTGCCACATTCATTCACTTTTAAAAATGGGTCATGATCTGTCGGATGTACTTGGAGCGAAAGCGGATCTTTGGCATTGAGTAATTTAACCAAAATTTCACACATGCCATTGGTGCGTTTGGATTCTTGGGATGACAAAAAACTATCGGGATCTTGATTCACTATTTCTAAAAGAGTGACATCAGGTTTCTCTAATAATCGTGATGGAAATTCTGGATCACAAGAAAACTCCCAACTTTCACCAATCGCTTGTCCTGGGGTGCTCCATTTTTTCTTATATGCTGCTGAAATCGTTTGACCAGCCCAAGGGGTTTTTTGCGGACTGGTAAAATTATTAGGAGTTAATAAGACGGGTTTTCGTGATAACTCTTCTATCCAGGAGGCCATTTGAGTCTTCGTCCTCCTAAGATGTGAGCATGAAGATAATCTACTGTTTGTCCACCATCACTACCCGTATTAAACACAACGCGATAACCATTT
>CAZFSQ010000353.1:0-3101 GCA_964521975.1 uncultured Oligoflexales bacterium
TTTTGATGAAGTTTTATGTTAAATTAAATTTAAATAGATTTTGCAACATGCTCTTTAATTTTATTTGAGTTGGGTAAGTCTCAACCAATGCTTTTTGTAACGAATGTTTGAAACGCTCAGCTATTTCCTCTTCAGATTGGACTCCTAAAAAATCAGTAAAGACGCAGAGAGCTTGTTTATATTTTTTTTTGATTTCAGGAATAACTTTACCAAGTATAAGGGAAGTCTTTCCCATGTTGCGGCGACCATAAAAAACAATGTGCTCGCCTTGAGATAATAGAGAAACAATTTTTTGCGTATCTTCTTCTAAGTTGCAGATGTGTTCTGGTTTTAAAATGTTATCAACTAGAAAATCTTCTTTTGTTGGCTCTGACATGAAATATTACTCCAGGTATGTTACCTATGGTAACTTACTAAAGGTAAGTTGTCAAATGATCAAAGAATTAACCGCTGGTAACTTACTAAAAGTAAGTTTTTTCTCGATTGACAAAAAATCGAGGGGGGGGGTAAAATTTCCTCTCATTTTTAATGAATCAAAAGGAGAGAAAAAAATGAAAATGCATTTAATTTTATTCTTGTTAGCACTTACAATTTTAAGATGCCAAACAGCCTCCGTCTGGGATAAGGGATATCCTAAATCAGGTGCGGAATTAAAGACGGAAGAAGAGAAAAAACTGGAATTTAATAAGTATGCTATTTATGATAGCAACCGAAAAGTTGTGCAGTTGCAAATTGATAAAGGTTCTGAAAATTATTACACATTAGGTTCCTATTCATCTGTCATTGCGAATGTAAGTCCTTCCACAAAATCTTATTTTGAAGAATTGAGAACAGCGAATAATTGGATGTATGGTGCATTGACTCTTTTGATTGTGGGTTCAATTGCACTGGATGGGAGCAGGGGTAAAAGCGAGAGATTAGCTGAAGATATTTGTACTGGTGTTGGTATCGGGGGAATCATCGGAATAGCTTTTTGGGAAAGTAGTATTGTCAAAGATATTGAAAACCAATTCCATCAAGACCTCAACCAACGAATCTACGGAACCAAAGAACACTCATCATTAAACTCTAAAAATAGATTGTTTAATTTAAGTTATCGTTGGGAGTTAAAATAATTCTTTGTTCCAAAGTTTTCGGTGTTATGGATTTTCATGAAAATCCATAACTATGTTTTGGTTTTTCATAAAGAACAATTCTTCGTTTCGCCTGAAATAATTTTCTCTGAAAACTGACAAATAACTTGGAAGTTTTTTTGTGAAAAATTTTGACAATTGTTTTTCTCTTTCATTTCTTTCTCACAGAATCCTTTACAATCTGCTTCGCTTTTTTCATAAGATGATCTGTAAAGTAGAGGTTTGAGATCGGTGGGGGGAACGGAATCTATACGCACTTCGCAGAGAATTGATTTTTTTAAATTACAGCAAAGTAAAGTTAAAGAAATTAAAATGATAAAAAGCTCGTAGAATCTCATTACCAACAATGATAATCTTTATTAATGACTGATGCAAATTTAGAGGGGGGGCGGTTTTTAATTGAGTTTGCCGAAGATTTAAAATTTATCGGTAAAACTCGCAATACTGTTGACTCTTATGTTCGCGACGCTCGGTTATTTATAGAATTCCTTCAGCCGTTTAATATTAAACTGCACCAAATTGATGGCTCTCACCTAGAACATTATTTAAAGTTTTTATCAGGATCAAAATTAGAGAAAAAAAATTCCGTTAGAAGATCACTTATCGGCATTCGCCAGTTTTTTAGATTTTTAGAGAAAAAAAACATTATTTCTCAATCGGCAATTGAAAATATCCCCATCCCCGTCCACGACAAAACCGGGTTTGAGAAACTGAGTGATGAAGATTTAGAAAAAATCAAAAAAGGGATTTTGCAAAAAAACTCACCTTTTATCGCCTCGCGAAATTTCGCCATTTTATGTGCCATTGCGTATGAGGGAATTAAATCCACGGAATTAATTCAGTTGGAATGGAGTGATTTCATTGCCAATGAAAAGAATGCATCGCTTAAAATTCGCGGACGTAAAGAACGCATCATTGCATTAAGTGAAAACAGTCTCGATGCTCTTTTAGATTATAAAACTTATTATGATCAGGCGGGGATTCAAATCAAAACCAAAATGTTTATTTCCTTTCAGGGCAAAAATCATACGAAGCTTATTCCGCATATGACACGCCATGGCTTGAAATTTATTTTGTATGAAATCGGACAAATGATTGAAAAAACGCATCTGAATGCGGAAAATTTGAGACATCATGCGATTCAATACCAGTTGACGCAAGGTAAATCTCCAGAAGAGGTGCGTCATCATTTGGGTCTTTTTACTCGTGGCAATATTCAAAAACATTTAGAAATTATTGAGGGGGATGTATGAAAAAAATTTTATTAGGGATTGTTTTTCTTTTGAGTTGCGGACAAGAAAAAAATAATTCAAATGTGAGCGGGTTGATTAAAAAATTAAACGATCATTTCTTTACGATTGAAATAGAAGATAAAAAAAATCCATTGACGCTCTCAGAAAATAATACGGATTGCCGCCAGCATATTGAAGAGGTTGTCTGTTTAGTTGATCCGCCTGAAGAGGATGAATTTGATTTTAAGAAAAAGCGTCCGTGTTTGGAAGGTGGCAAAAAATATGCAGAACCTTTTCAAAAACTCTATGATCATTACCCTGTGGCATTGCAAAAAATGTTTTGTTCGCTCGATATTCTTTATATCGAAAAAGAATTTATAGGAACAGCTTATGCTGGAACGATCAAGAATAAAGATAAAAAAATTACCGGAGCGGTGATGGGAATTAGGCAAACTGTTTTAGATGAAAATCTTTCGTTAGAAAATTGGGCGAGTTGGAAGGAACAATTATCCTATGGTGGTATTAAAGACTCATATACATTGACAAGTGGATTGCCACTTATTGAGGCTCCCCATCATGAAGGCGTTAATACTTTTCTTTATTTTGTGGTGACGCATGAATTTGGTCATATGTTTGATTTTACGAATGGCCTTAATAAAGCATCACCAGATTGCAAAGAGGATGATGAAAATTGTGCCTTTGCAGAAAATACGTGGGGCAATTTAAGTTGGGATAA
>CAZFSQ010000354.1:0-3097 GCA_964521975.1 uncultured Oligoflexales bacterium
TAGTAATCGTAACAATGGGTGGATCAATTTTTGGGTATAAATCAACTCCTAATCGTTGATAGGAGATAATGCCAAGAACCACCAAAAAAAGTTCAAGCATGATGATGAAAATTGGACGAGAAATGGCGAGTTTAACGAGCCACATAAAGAAAATTTATCCTGATATCGGAAACTCAATACCTACCGTCATTACTTTTCCCGATACACGAGAAGAAATTTTATTTTTATTTTTTAGTAATAACCCACGATCTTGATATTGAAAGAGAAGGTCAAAAGCTTTAAACATATTCACACTCATGAATAGAGAACCAACATCTCCCCAAAAAAGTTCTGTAAACGAATCATGTTGATCCTCACCATCTTGTCGCAAGATATCTAAAGCCCCACCATAAGAAATCCCCAAGACAAAAGAATTTGTATCTATCCATGAAATAGAAAATGCTTCATCCAACGGTAAAACTTGATAGCGATAATTTTTTAAACTATGTTCAATACCTGTCCTTTGTGATTGTCCATGACCTTGAAAAAAACCAACCTGAGTTGTAAGCCCCCAATGGAGGGAGCTAATAAGATTCCAATGGTGGAACATTCCTGTTTTAATTCCATAAAAACGCGAAGGTTGATTCAAACTAAAATTATCATCATCTTTATTCACAAGATATTGGCCACTCAATTCTTGGATGCCAGCACTAAGATGGGTTGACCAATAATTTTTATCCAGGTGTTTTTCTTCAGCCATCGCCTTACGATCTAAATTTAATATGACATCGAGTTTCTCATTTTTGAGAGGAGAAATAGGTTCATCTTTAGAGCTAAAATTTTCTTCTTTCGGTTGGATCTCTTCTGTTTTTTTCTCTTTTTCTTTTGTGAGGACTTTTTTTCTTGGTTTATTTTCTTTTACAATTGGATGTTTATTTTTTAAAACAGAATCCGCTTCATTGAGTAAACTATTGAGGTCGTCTTTTTCATTTTGTGCGAATAGAAAATGAAGAGAAAAAAACGGAATGAATAATAGGATCATCGTGGCTTTCAGCATCCACCTATGATATATCAGTGATGAGGATCATGTCTAGGCGTGTTAAGAGGGGAAACGCAAAGTGCTCATTAAAAATTCTATACCCAACATATTTTTTTTATTATTTCTCTTTGTCCAATCTTGTGCTCCTGAAAAAAGTGAAGAATCTATTCGTCGCGAAGAAAGTAATCGTCAATTTCACCGCGTCAAAAAAGCAGAGGGAACTTATTTTGGATTTTTAGTTGCCGATAAAAATAAAGGTGTGCCTCTTTCTTTAAATCTGACAGCAACAAGAAATCCAAGCGATGGAGAAGATAAACCGGCACTCAATGGTTCGATGCAAATTGGTTTGTGGGGTGGCGTATCCATTCCAGCCGAAGAAACATCTTTCGATTGGGGACTAGGACAACTTACCGTCACTTTTAAAAGAGAATCGGCAACGCCGCTTGAGTTGCGAGGGACCATTCTTGAAGATGGTCGGTTAGAGAATGGAACTTTAGTAGGACCAAACCAAGGATCTCATCCAGTTATTCTCACACGAGATGGAACGGATTATTTTGCTAATCAAGAGTTGTTTTTATTTAATACTACCATTCATGAAAATTTGAAGGGTCAGTTAAGCATGAAAAAAATAAGCATGTCAGAGAAAACAGGAAATGATTTGGACATGCCAATGTGGCCGCCGCTCAGTGGGTCGCTTCGCTTGATGCATTTTGGTCAGGTTTCGGAACTCGCAAATTATATTCACTATGATCCTATTTCAGGACAAGTTGAAATCAAGTTTTCTGAACAAACAAAGATTCATTTAGAAAATGTTTTTTTACCTATTGATCAAGAAGGTCTTGCATTGGACAGCAATCAAGAAAATATTTTTTCAGGAATACTGAGTGTGGGAAACTCTCAATCTGTGCGAACTTCTCTTAGCGAACTTACTGACACAGGAAATTTATACGAATTGGAAAAAGAAACAATTCAGCTTCCCCCTGATTATTTTGAGGGAACGTACCAGGGGAGTTTTAGTCCAATTAAATTCAAAGCCATTGCTTCGTTAGAGTATTTGAATTCCCAAGGAAAAAATACAAGCGAGTATCCATTTTCATCTTTTCCTAATTTACGTTTTAAAATGCGAATCTGTGATCATGATGGAAGAAATTTTGGTGAAAGAAATTTTGATATGCTCGCATTAGATCATCTGCGTGGCATGGCGAGATTTAAAGATTTAAACTCGACGGATACTCTTGAGCTTAATTTTAAATTTAATTGGGAATCTATCGAAGGAAAAATATCCAGTAACGCTTCGCAACGAGTAACCATTTCACGACCACAACTTCAATTATCAAAAAAAGAAATTCTTTCGGTGCAGGAATTTAATTGTCATTAGTGGAGAGGATGTTGTTATTCAAGTTTGTTAGTGATCGTCTCTGTCATCCCCAACGAATCCCTAAGGGAGAAGTGCCTGGGGATCCTATTCTTTTTAAAAATAATTTACAAAATACTAATGTCAAGATGCCCTGGCATTCCGCCTTCCTTCGGAAGTCGTCATTGGGCATGACAAAGCTAAGGTTTAGAGTGACAGTATGCTTTCTATTATTGTGTGATTTAAATATTCAAGCAGAAACAATCCAGTTGTCTCTCAAAGAGGCGATTTCAAAATCCATGGATCATCACCATGATTTAAAAAAAGCTAGGCAAAATTTAGCATTGGCTAGAGCTAATTTAGATCTAGCTAGGGCAAATTTTTTCCCAACACTTGAAATGAAAACCAATCTCGGTACGATTCATGATCGAAAGATGATGGTCGGTGAAACAGCTTCAACTCTGACACCGCGAGATTATAATCAATACGAAACGCAACTCGTTTTATCGCAGCCTATTTTTTCAGGATTTAAAAATTTTTATCACTATCAATCGGAAAAAGCTGCGTTGATTGAGCAAGAGTATTTACTAAAAAATAAATCACTAGAAATTATAACGCAAGTTACCGAACTTTATTTTTCGATTCAGCTCATTCAAAAAAATTTGGAAGCAGAAAAAGAAATTTATAAGTTGGAATACAACGAAGATTAGGATCATGAGGAAACA
>CAZFSQ010000355.1:0-3096 GCA_964521975.1 uncultured Oligoflexales bacterium
AAGCCGGGAAATTTTTCAAAATTCGCCAAAACCCACGTGTTTTATATCAAAATACATCAAAACACGTTGGTGCTTGTTTTTTGCTTTGATTAAAACAAGTGAAAACAATCGGACAGTTTCAAACCTGGAAATGGTTCAACAGTTAAAGCAGTCGTCGATGTATAAGGTGTCGGTTGATAATTTCCAGCCGCAGGATTTACAAGTGGATTCATTGGATCATAAGAAGGATAAAAAACTCCGCCCATCGCAGAATAGTTTGAGGATGGTAAACAATATGCTGGAGTATTTTGCATTGGCATATATCCCACGGGTGGTTGGTAATATCCTGGTTGAGTTTGATAAAGATTGCCGCCGGGTAAATAAGGAGAAATGGCTCCACCATTCATGCCGCCATTAAATCCACCATTGTAACCACCGTTCATTCCGTAACCTATGGGTGCTTGTTGATAATAATTAGCACACATCGCGGCAAGAGCTTGTTGGTCGCTGGCTGTTTTCTTTTTATTATTGGTGGTTGATTTACAGTTAATGATTGCTAGAGAAATGACGGAAAAGCTTGCAATGAAAATGTTTCTGAATTTCATAAAATTGCCTCCACAGCATCAGTTAAGAAAAGGAAGTTCAACAACAGTAAGAATACGTAGATCCGAAGAACGTATCGAATCACGCAATGACATGTGCAATCATGAGGCCAAAATAGGTAGAGAAAAAAATCTTATCATTTTCGATATATAATTTGTGAAGAATGAATAACTGTCAAATCGTTAGACATAGAACAATAGTCAAGCTAAACACGCTTTTTCAAGTGCCATTCCTGAAATATCATTTTGCCAGACAGTTTTTGGTAATAATATAGATTGTCCCTTTTTAATCAAATAAATGTCATGACATAATTCAACCGCATAAGACATGACGTGTGTGGATAAGATAGTTATTTTGTTTTTCTCTTTTCGCAAAAGAATCTCTTTTTTTAAATGTGCAATATGAGAAATATCAAGAGCGGTAAATGCTTCATCTAAAATTAATAGAAGAGGATCATGGATAAAACCAATCGCGAGCGAGATACGTTTCAACATGCCATAAGATAACGTGCATAAGGGTTGATGAAGAAATGTTTGTAAACCCCACGCTTCTATTTGATATTGAGTTTTTTGTTGGTGATTAGGTAATTCTAGTAATCCAGCACAATAGTTTAAAATTTCATTCGGGGTGCTCCACGAGGGTAGATTTGGAGTTTGGGGGACATAACCGATCCATTTTCTCAAGTCATGGGATTCTCTTTTTAGACGATGATTATTTAGCTCAATCCATCCATCATCAGGGTCCATGTGACAGGTGATCATTTCAAACAGGGTTGATTTTCCAGAACCATTTGTCCCTAGAACGCCAACAATTTTTCCTGAGGTAATCTCAAGCTGGTAGGGGCCTAAAGCAATATTAGGGAATTTCTTCGTGAGATTTTTTACAATTAAGCTCATGTATCCTATAATTAAATGATGCTGAAAAATTTAGCGATCATTTTTTTTATGGTGAATATTTTACCTCAAACAAAAGAAGTAAAAAGCAATCACGATGGAATTTATATTTTTAAACCAGAATTGGATGATGTTTATCCTATAACGGAAGCAAGTAAAAATAATTCAAAGTGGAATATTCCTGTTTATATTAAAAAGGAGGTTCCTAAAAAATGATCAAAAAACCTGCGGAGAGAAAATATTTTCGGATTCTTTATCCCGTATCCCAGCGGCCGAGTTTTTGGTTTGCCACCAAAGTGCGAGAAGAAAATCCTGCTTTTGTCATTGTAGTGGATGTTTCTGAAGAGGGTATAAGACTCGAACGTTCTGGAAATTTAAAATTAAAAGTGGGTGAAAAAGTTCAAGGAATTTTGAAATTAACGGATGAAACACGGATTGAAATTAATGGCGTAGTCTCGCGGTTAGATGAAAAATATTTTGTGATTTTATTAAACATGCAACCGATTCCGCTTCCAGTAATTATGCGAGAACAGCTTCGTCATTTGAAGATGTATCAAAAACGTGAATGAAATGACGATCCTTTTTTTCTATGGTCTCGCCAATAATACTCGCATGATAACCATGATTTTTTAATTGTTGCAAACAAGATGGAGCTTTATCTTGTGGCACAGCACCTAATAAACCGCCTGATGTTTGTGGGTCGCATAAACCATAAATCCAATCTTGATTTTTCATTCCAGAGGGAAATAATAAGGTGTCTTGGCAATAATCATAATTATCTTGAAATAAAGAACTATGAATTTTTTTATGCAGCAGTTCTTTTACACCATCCATCCATATAATCTGGTCTAAAAAGATTTTCACATTACAAGTTCCTTGTGTCACCATTTCTTTAAGATGTCCTAGTAAACCAAAGCCACTAATATCGGTCATGGATTTTACATAATGCTCTGAAAAAATATTCATCGCGTGAAAATGATTTTGTGTCATAAACTTAATAGCATGGTCGATCCATATTCCTTGACTAAGATATTGCATCATTCCTGCAAATAGAATTCCACTGCCAAGGGGTTTCGTTAGAATAAGAGAACAATTTTTATTCTGTAATGATTTGGTCAGTGGTGTCTGATTGGATTCTCCTAAAACAGAAAACCCAAGAGATAATTCTTTACCAAGTGATGTATGGCCTCCCAAGTTTTTCATATTCAATTTTTTTAATTCTTGTTCAATACTAAAAACAGTTTCTTCTAAAATATTTCTTTGAATTTTAGAAGAAATATTTTCAGGTATCACACATTGGGTTAATACACCGATAGGTTTGGAGTTCGAGGCATACAAATCATTGAGGGAATGCTGCAAACAAATTTTAGCAAATAACGAAGGATCAGAAATAATGGATGGCATAAAATCGGTTGAGGCTGAAATAAATTTATTTGAATTTTCGATCTGAAATGATTGAGAGTCTTGAATGGATTGATTGTTTAAGCTGTTTTTAAGTGTAACACCAGAAACTTTTGCTCCACAACCTCGACATAGCATCGTTGATTTTTTATTTTCTTCTGACATGGTTGGGACCATTTTAAACTGATCCATAAATTTTTCATCAATCCTGCGTTTTAAT
>CAZFSQ010000356.1:0-3093 GCA_964521975.1 uncultured Oligoflexales bacterium
TTTGTTCGTGTTATTTCAGAGTCAGATATTATGTATAAAATGGATCAAAATGAATCGTTTTTAGATTGGCCACGAGCAACTAAAAATAAAGTTTGTGAGCTTGTTAAAAAATCATCCTGGCAAAATTATCCTTCTCCATTCGCCGAACACTTACATGATCTCATCGGTAATTATTATGGAGTCGATCCCTCCTCTATTTTAATCGGGCCAGGGAGCAATTATCTTATTTCTCTTTGTCTCTCGACCTTCTGCCGTGAGCGTCGCGGCAAAGTTTTAATCGCTCGACCTTCTTTTGCTCTCTATGAATCCCACTGCATGTATGATGGGATTCCTTATGATACTTGGAATTTAGATGAAAATTTAGAATACGATTTAAAAAAATTTCCCATATTACCCGACTTTTCAGTTGTTGCTTTTGCTTCACCAAACAATCCTGTCGGAAATATTTTAAAGAAAAAAGATTTTGAAGTGTTAGTTCAAAAAAATCCTCACTCACTTTTTATTGCCGATGAAGCCTATTTAGAATTTACGAATGAAAATTACACGTCGCTATTGCAAAAATATAGCAATGTCATTTTAATAAGAACTTTATCGAAAGCATTAGGAATGGCTGGGGTACGAGTCGGATTTATTCTCGCTCCGCCTCTCATCATTGATGCTCTTAAAAAATTACGCTTACCTTATCTGGTTAATATTTTTTCTTTATCGGCTATCCAAATTGCTCTCACCGATAAAGTATTTCTCAAAAAACGTGAACATGCTGTTGAAAAAATAAAAATGTGGCGAGAAGAAATGTTTCAAGAGCTAAAAAAAATTTCTTCTAAGAAACATTTTATTGTCAAAAATTCAGAGGCTAATTTTTTACTCTTAAAATGGCCTTCGCAAGAAAAAATGGCTACTGCTTATCAGCAAATTGTTGAAGCGGGTGTATTGATTCGTAATGTTTCTGTGGGGCATGGACTTAAGGGTTGCTTAAGAGTAACTATAGGTCACAATAAAGCAAACCAAGCATTTTTAAGTGCTATAAAAAAAATTGGCTAAGAAAAAATATCTTAGCCAATTTTTTAATTAATTTAACTTTTAACTATTCTTCAACTGCATCCACATCTTTATCAGCATCCGATTTAAAATCACCACCCAATGGTTTTACATCATCCAATTTCGGCGGTTCGATAAAATTAGCTGGTTTTCCAGAGCGTAAATCAACTAACTCAAATCCAGCAACTTCGTCAATTTCAGTTGTATCAATGTCATATAATCCTGTTGTTTTATTTTGAATAAAACACTGACGCGTGATGATCGCTCCGTTTTGTTTTGTCACAAATAAAGTTGCAAGGGCTGTATCGGCAACTTTAGGTGTATACCATTTAACCGTCTGATTTTGTCCGCCAGTACAAGCTTGTTGATTGTATGTTCCGGTTGCATCTGTACCCGCAGTTAATGTACATCCTGATTGCGGACTTTCCG
The DNA here is from genome assembly GCA_964521975.1 of uncultured Oligoflexales bacterium. Taxonomy (GTDB): domain Bacteria; phylum Bdellovibrionota_B; class Oligoflexia; order Oligoflexales; family CAZFSQ01; genus CAZFSQ01. Next base: position 1,468 of record CAZFSQ010000356.1, read on the forward strand.
TGCTAAAAAACGGATGGTAAAAACCTTGTGGTGCTAAATCAGCTCCCGTTTTTAGTGCTTTTCTAACGCTTAGTCCTGAGCCAAAATTAGTCGCAGCGGCTCCAGAAGCAGCACATCCTTTTAACAAACCCTCGTCATTTAATTCCGCATGAAAAACCATCCCGCGAGTATTTTCTGGATAATTTCCACCTGGATTTTGCCAGTAAGAAATATCTCCTTCATTTGTATTAGGGTCTAAATTAAATGCGATATAAGTGATCGCTGAAACAGCATCGTTCGCTTGAGAATAATAATCACCATTTTCTTTTTTATACATACCGTGATTTTGGTTTGATTCCGCAACAGAAAAATCAGCTCCTGCATTCAGATCCAAAACACCATCATCAGAAAATGCTTGATCTGCAATGTCTTGAGCCATATTTGCAGTTCTCAATTCATAAATAATTCTTGGATTTGTTCCCTCAAGAGTTCTTGAGTAAACAATACTCATGAGTCTGTCTTTAGATGATCCCGAATTATTTCCACCACCAACAGGCTGTGCCCCACCGCTTGGAGCTGGACTAGCACCACCATTTAATGCCATCCCACTTTGGTCACTCATTCTCATCCAAAGCGTTCCATTAAATGTGTTGTTATCTGATTCAGATTTAGGAACATGAACTAAGTGAATTTCACGTCCATCCACCATAACATCCGAACGATAAACGGGTCGGCCTTCTAAATCTGTAAGACGTTTAATTTTTGCTAAAGATACTTTCGTAGCTTTTTTACCCATTGCATCCTTAAGAGCCTCTTTTAGATCAATTTCTTTACCCAGAGCAGGTAATCCATCTACTGTCCCTGCTTTTTTAGCTTGACACATCATCGCTTGAATAAATCCCATTGTCTTATCGACAATCTCAACAACGCTACTTACTTTGCCTCTGGCAAAAGATACTACACAAGCTTCTTCCCCAGCATCGTTCTTACCAGTAAGTGTACCCTGAACTTTAGCTACACCACTTTGAACTGATCCTGAGTAAATCATATCTTGATCAAACTCATAGCAACCTTCACTTTCTGCTTGAGCTGATCTTCCGAATGCAGGAGGTAAACAACTGTCTCCTTCACCATTTAATATTTTTTTAGCTTCTTCATTTTTTTCTTTAATACTCACATCTTTTTCATCATCTTCATCATCTCCTAATCTCAAAGCAGTACCGTCTCCTTCAGGAAATACGGATAGTGCTAATCCTGATGGATACGCTGCTGCCAGAGCATTCGTAATACCATCTACGACACTTGTTGATGAAGAAGTCGCCGTCGAACTCGTCGTCGTTGTATCAGCCGCCGTTGTTGCTGCATCCTCTTTGTTACAACTTATAGCTGTCGCGGCCAATATGCATCCGACAGTTACAAGCTTTTTCCTTAAAATTTTCATTTCTCCCCTCCTTTTTAAATTTCTAAAAATCCTTTCCCACAAAAGGATCAAATTGTTTTTCGTAACAAACATAAAAAACTTTAGTAAAAAAAATAATCTCTTCAAATTTTAGTGACTTAGACAGATATGAATTGAAAAATTTCAATTTCTTTAATAGAATCTTTAAAGTGTTATCCCTGAATTTTTAAGATTTTTTACTAAGGATG
>CAZFSQ010000357.1:0-3091 GCA_964521975.1 uncultured Oligoflexales bacterium
GAGTAGGAATTATTGCTCGCCACACCCCTGGATTTTCTTTTGGTTCGGAAATTAATACGCAGCAATGGATTAATGTTGCATATCACCTAACAGAAAATAACAAATCATCTCTCGCCGGAGATTATACGCATGAATTTCCCCCAAGTATTTTGTCGCAATTTTTTACGAATTCTAATCTAGTTCGCCTGATTGGCGGAATTGGTCTGAAAGGCGAAGGTATCCGCGAAGATTTTTCTGAAAATTATTTTTTGTATTTTCCGCTAGGTTGTCGTTTTAGACTGTTTGAAACTAATTCAAATATTTTTTCACAATTAGAGTTAAACCTTGGACCAGTTCCTAATACGCAATTTAGTTCAAATCTAGCCTTGGGGTTTCAGTATCATTTTAATTAATGCGAATGAAAAAGATTCTCCAACGGAAATCTAAATTTCTGAAACTGTTCCCCACTTGGGTCTTCATAACCCAGAGTCAAAACAACCGTTGAAAAATGCCCTTCGGGTAAGTTCAAGATTTTATCAAACGCTTTTGCATCAAATCCCTCCATTGGGCAAGAATCAATTTTTAATTCAGTACATGCTGCCATAGCAAATCCCAGAGCGATATAAATTTGTTTTTGAGCCCACATTTTTTTGTATTCGATATTATTTTTATGAGGTGCAAAGCTCCCCCGCATCATTTCTTCATAACCTTTCAGTTGTTCTAATTTACTTTTATCACCCTTTGTACTCATGGCCATATACTCATCAATTCTTTTCTCAACATTTGTATTCGCTATGAAAACAAAAACATATTGAGCTGTCGTAAATTGATCCTGATTCCAACCATGGGTTCGCATTTTTTCTTTGGTAGAGGTATCTTCAATCACTTTGACATAGAAGGGTTGAAGGCCGAAGGAGCTTGGTGCCATTTTAATAGCATTTTTAATCATATTTATGTGTACGGGTTGAATTTTTTTATCCTTAAGAAAAGATTTTGTTGCTTTTCGCCAATCGAGATTTGTAAGAAAACTTGACATAATATATTCTCCTTTACGTACAAAATATAACATTCTCATGATGGAGATTCTATGAGAGAAATAAGTAAAAAAGAAACGGCGACGTTTGCTGGGGGATGTTTTTGGGGGGTGGAAGAAATCATTCGAGCTATTCCTGGAGTGCTTGCAACAACTGTTGGTTATACGGGGGGCCAGACAGCTAATCCCACATATCCCGAAGTTAAAAAAGGAACAACAGGACACGCAGAAGCTATCCAAATTATTTTTGATCCAGAAAAAACTTCCTATGAAGTTTTGCTTAATTATTTTTTTCGTCTGCATGACCCAACAACCAAAAACCGTCAAGGTGGTGATGTGGGGTCACAATATAGATCTGCTATTTTTTGGCATACTCTCGAACAAAAAAGTTTATCTGAAAAAGTGATTCAAGAATTGGAGATCTCTAAAAAATGGCCAAAACCCATCGTTACAGAGGTAGTGCAAGCGTGTGATTTTTTTCCAGCCGAAGATTATCACCAAGATTATTTACAAAAAAATCCCGGTGGATACACATGCCATTTTTTAAGAGATTGAGCTTAATTAATTATAATTATTATAAATAATAAAAAATTTATTAAAAAATTGACAAAAAATATTAAATGTTTTATAAACGTGCGAGTCAATAAACCATTTTTTAAAGGAGATTTAACATGCTAAACAGAAGAACATCGTTAGCTTTGGTCACAACACTTGTTTTCGCCATCTCTTGTGGTGTGTCGCAAAATTCTAAAAATGGCACAACAGCACAAAATCAAACTGTAATTCCAGAAAATGTTGATGCTGCAAAACTTAAAGCAGAGCAAGAAAAACTTCCAGCCATGGTTGTTGTAAAGGCTTCCGAGAAAGACCCAAAACAAGTGGAAATTTATCACATCCAATCTGATGTTGAAATTAAAGACGCAGCACATTTAGACCAAGTTATTAAAACACAAGGCATACAAGTAACAACTTCGGATAACTTAAGCGAGGGTTCACAAGAGTCTTGGTATTACGGCGGATTTAGCTATGGGTATAACAGCCGATTTAATTATGGTTGGGGATATGGTGCAGGATGTTTAGGTGGAATGTTTAATAATTATGCTCCTTATTATTGGTCTTCATGTTGTCCGTCTTATGGATGGGGATATGGTTATGGATGTCGTTCATTTAGCTATAGAGGGTATGGCTACGGAATGTACGGACGATGCCGTGGTTCTTACGGTTGGATTTAATTAGAATTTTTTATATGAAAAACAAAAACCCTTGGATGAAAATCTAAGGGTTTTTTATTTTTTAAGACATGCCTTGATATAATCACGATTCATTTGTGCAATAAATTGAACCGAAATTTCTTTAGGGCAAGCTGCTTCACATTCAAATTGATTCGTGCAATTTCCGAAACCTTCTTTGTCCATTTGCGAAACCATATTCCAGACACGAGAATCTCTTTCAGGTTGGCCTTGAGGTAATAGTCCAAGATGAGAAACTTTCGCGGCCACAAAAAGCATAGCTGAAGCATTTTTACATGAAGCGACACAAGCACCACAACCGATACACTGAGCGGCATCCATTGCTAAATCGGCATTTATTTTGGGGATGGGTAAACAATTGGCATCTGGAATTCCTCCTGTATTGACAGAAACAAATCCACCCGATTGAATAATGCGATCAAAACTTGTGCGATCCACTACAAGATCTTTTAGCACGGGGAATGCCTTTGCTCGCCACGGCTCAATGGTAATGTGATCCCCGTCTTTGAAATGACGCATATGAAGCTGGCAAGTGGTTGTCCCTGACTCTGGACCATGAGCCTCACCATTGATCATGAGTGAACACATTCCGCATATTCCTTCGCGGCAATCATGATCAAATGCGACAGGGTCTTCCCCTTTTTGATTTAGTTTTTCATTGAGTAAATCTATCATCTCAAGAAAAGAACTGTTCGGACTCACTTGATCGAGTTCATATACTTTCATTTCACCAGCATGGTTTTGAGATTTTTGCCGCCAGATATGTAGAGTTAGTTTCATTGACAATCCTCTCCTATTTATAACTACGTGTCGCAAGTTTTACGTTATC
>CAZFSQ010000358.1:0-3088 GCA_964521975.1 uncultured Oligoflexales bacterium
AACTTGCTCATGTTCGTACCCTTGCATCTTTTTCAGTATCGCCATGTTTTTTCGCTCCCCAATTTCCGCTAAGATTTATGAAATGAATCTGATATTTTTGACGTTACCGGTTTAGTGAAAGTTTGTAAAATGAAAAAATTGACAATTAAAACTCTAAAATTTTCCGACTATCAAAAGCAAACTTGGAAAAATGGACAGGGTGTTACTTTTGAAATTGCCAGAGATGTGCAAGAACCTTTTCGTTGGCGAATCAGTATGGCAGATATAAAAACAGATGGGCCGTTTTCATTGTTTCCAAATTATGAACGCCATATTATGACTCTCGATGGTGGCCCTGTAACATTGACATCACAATCTGGAACCACTAAAAAACTGAGACCGTTTGAAAATTATATTTTTTCTGGTGATGAGTCTATTCATGCCATCGTTGACTCTCCTGCTCAAGATTTGAATGTGATGGTATTAAAAAATAAAATGCGTGCTCAAATTGAAACTTACCGAGTAAAAGAAAAACAAACGATTAGAAAAGAAGAAACTGATGCATGTTTTTTATTTGTAGCTGAAGGCGAATTAGAAATTTTGAATAACATTTATTATAAAAAAGAGACGGTTCAATTTATAGAGTCTAAAACAATGTCTTTTGATTTGATTCCTCAAGAAAAAAATAAAGAAAACATCGGGATTCTTATTTCAATTTTTAAGCAATAGATGTTATAACGTCTGAGCTATGAAAAACGAATTTGACATTATCGTTGTAGGCGGCGGACACGCAGGGTGTGAAGCGGCTTTGGCTGCTGCACGTATGGGACAAAAAACGCTTTTACTCACTCAATCTGTTGAACGTATTGCTGCGATGAGCTGTAATCCTGCCGTGGGCGGCACAGCCAAGGGACATCTTGTGAAAGAAATTGATGCTCTCGGTGGTGAAATGGGAAAAGCAATTGATACCACAGGAATTCAGTTTCGTGTTCTTAATCGCAAAAAAGGCCCTGCCATTTGGTCATCGCGTGCTCAAGCCGATATGGGACTTTATAGTCGCTATATGAAACATATTCTTGAAAACACCCCTCTTCTTTTTATTCGCCAAGATAATGTAGAAAAACTTTTAGTGGATCAAGAAAATCAAAAAATTCTTGGCGTATCGTCGCGGTTGTACGGAGATGTAAGAGCGTCGTCTGTCATATTGACAACTGGAACTTTTTTGAATGGTCTCATTCATGTTGGCAATGAACAAATTTCAGGGGGGAGAGCTGGAGAAGCTGCCTCGATTGAGCTGGGTGCTTTTCTAAAACATTTTGGTTTTCGCGTCGGGCGATTAAAAACCGGAACAACACCGAGACTCGATGGTCGAACAATTGATTGGAGTATCTTAGAAAAACAAGATTCGGATACGGATATTATTCCCTTTAGTTTTACGACAGAAAAAATTTCGCAGCCTTTGATTCCTTGCCACATCACTTATACCAACGAGAAAACCCATCAGGTAATTCAAAATTATTTAAGTGAGTCACCACTCTATTCAGGAAAAATTGTGGGAATTGGTCCACGTTATTGTCCGTCGATTGAAGATAAAGTGGTGCGTTTTCCTGATCGCACAGCCCATCAAATTTTTTTAGAACCGCAAGGATACGACACACAAGAAGTTTATCCCAATGGAATTTCAACATCACTTCCTCTCAAAGCTCAATTGGAATTTATTCGCACAATTAAGGGCCTAGAAAACGCTGAAATTATTCGTCCAGGCTATGCGATTGAATATGATTTCGTAGACCCAACCGAACTTTATGCAACTCTTGAAACGAAAAAAATTTCGGGACTTTATTTAGCAGGTCAAATCAACGGAACCACTGGATATGAAGAAGCTGCCAGTCAAGGTTTGGTTGCAGGAGCTAACGCAGCACGAAAAGTACAAAATCAAGAACCCTTTGTTTTGCAAAGATCCGAGGCTTATATCGGGGTACTCATTGATGATCTTGTTACGAAAGGTACACGAGAACCTTATCGCATGTTTACTTCACGAGCTGAACATCGTCTCTATTTGCGAGAGGATAATGCGGATTTGCGATTAACTGAGAAGGCTTATGAGATCGGTCTTGTCCAAGAAAATGATTATCAAAAATTTTTAATAAGAAAAAATATTTTTGAAGAATCTTTAAAACTTATTGATCAAACAACCATTGGCGATTTTGAAAATATTCCTCAAGAATTTTTAGAGACAAAAGACAATCGCGGAACCAATTTGCGTTCACTCGTCAAACGTCCTAAAAATGAAATTAGAAATATAGCAAAGCATGTTCCGTTCTTAAAAAACTTATCCCCACTGATGCTTCATCGTTTAGAGACTGAAATAAAATACGCTGGATATATTGAGAGACAAAAATCAGAAATCAAGGAAGCCGATTATTTAGAAAAAATTAAAATTCCGAAAAATTATGAATTTGAAATGATTCCTGGATTGCGTAAAGAAATTATTGAAAAACTGCATCGTTTTAATCCTGATAATTTGGGTCAAGCTTCACGTATTAGTGGCATTACCCCTGCGTCAATCCAATTACTCCATGTGTTTATTAAACGTGGACATCTTGCAAAATAATTATGTCGATCCACTATTATTGTCATCAACAACAAATTATTCTCATCGGTAAAACTTTTCCTATCAAAGATCATTTAAGAAGTCTTGGTGCAAAGTTTTATGGTGAAGATAAATCTTGGCGTGTTCCCCTGCGAGATGAGTTGTTAAAAGAAGTGGATGAAATATGCCGTTCACGAGGCGGTGGCCCCATTGGGAAAGAGATTATTAGCGGAGCAACTAAAACTGAAAATCTTGATAATGATTTGACGGTACGTGATATTTTAGATCAAGCAACGCAAGCTATTCGTTCTTCTTTTAATGCACCCATTTGGATTGTGGGTGAATTTCAAAATATGCAGCTAAGACCTTTTGGTATTTATGCCGCATTAACAGAACCTAAAAATGAAAATGCATTATCGAGCGGAACACTGAGTATTAATCTCGTGGTGTGGAATGAAACATTTCAAGCTATTAAAGAAAAATTAGGTGAAAAAATCATCGAAGAAATTTTTCAAG
>CAZFSQ010000359.1:0-3085 GCA_964521975.1 uncultured Oligoflexales bacterium
TAAAACGAATCCACACCCAAATTAGTATCAAAATAATGATAAGCAGTAGCACTGCACCAAGGTAATAAGGTGTAGAAGAAACTATCTCTCCTCGAATACCGTGGGGTGGGTTTAATGCTTCCGTTTGCATGTCATTCGTTTCTGAAAAAAATAAATCATTTTATCAAGCCAAAATTCATCGTGGTGTTCTAATTCGATACAACTGATTTTTTCTTGGCGAAAAAATTGATAAAGTTTTTTGTGATAATCTAATTCTTGCTCTCGCATTCTTTTCGCTATTTTCTTATTAAAACTCCCTAGTATTTTTATTTTCTGTGATTCTAAATCCTTTAGAGGAAAAATACCAGCGGGAGGATAATTCCATTCGCGTTCATCTTTAAGATGCACAGCGATCAGTTCATGTTTTTTAGCGATTGCTCGAAGGGTTGGTTCAGAAAAATTCCAATTCAAAAAATCAGAAATTAAAAAGCAGGTGGATTTCTTTTTTTGTACTTGTAACAAATAATTAAAAACAGTTTCATAGTCTGTGTTTTTTCCACGACCTTGATGTGTCAGGGTCTCACGAATAATATTCCATACATGTGATTTTCCTTTTTTAGGTGGAATATATTTTTCGATATGATCTGAAAACAAAATGCTGCCAACCTTATCTTGATTGCGAATAGCTAAAAAAGATAAGAGAGCAGAAATCTCGGCGGCTCGTTCAAATTTAAAGTTTTTTTGTGAACCGAATTTCATCGAGGGGCTAACATCCGTTAAAACCATCAGAGTCAATTCGCGTTCCTCGCGATAGATTTTTAAATAAGGTTCATTCATGCGTGCTGTGACATTCCAATCAATAAAACGCACATCATCACCGGGAATATATTGACGCACTTCATCAAATTCCATGCCATGACCGCGAAAGGCACTGCGATAATTTCCTGTTAAAACATCGGAGGCAAGAAAGGAAGCCTTCATTTGGATATATTGAATTTTTTTTAAAATTTCAGGAGAAAGCATGTTTCAAAATCCCACATTGTCATCCCCAATGAGCACCGTAGGTGCGAATGCCTGGGGATCTTATTTATGGCACATCAATCCGATCAAGAATTTTTTTGATAATATGATCTGTTGTTAAATTTTCCGCCTCCGCTTCAAAGGTCAAAATAATACGATGCCTCAAAACGTCGAGAGCAACATCTTTGATGTCTTGAGGAGAAACAAAATTTTTTCCTTGAAAGAGAGCTTGGATTCTGGAGGCTCTTTCCAGAGAAATTGAAGCACGGGGTGATGCACCAAAAGCGATATAGCGTTTTAAATCTGAGAGACGATATTCTTCAGGATGGCGAGTGGCATGAACAATCTCAACAATATAACGCCTGACTTTATCTTGAATAAAAATTCTTTTAACTAAATTTTGACAAGTTTCAATGTCATGTTTCGTCATAATAGAATTTATTTTAGGAGTGTCTCCTGTGACAATACGATCTAAAATAATTAACTCTTCTTCAAGTGAATTATAACTCACGATTACTTTCATAAAAAAACGATCTACTTGTGCTTCGGGTAATGGATAAGTTCCCTCTTGTTCGATGGGATTTTGCGTCGCCATCACTAAGAAGGGGCGATCTAATTTAAAAGTTTGCTCACCAATGGTAACTTGTTTTTCCTGCATAGCTTCGAGTAAAGCCGACTGAACTTTTGCAGGAGCACGATTGATTTCATCTGCTAACACGAGATTAGAAAAAATGGGGCCTTTTTTAACATGAAATTCCCCCGATTTGGGATTAAAAATTTGTGTCCCTACCACATCAGAAGGGAGTAAATCAGGAGTAAATTGAATCCGAGAAAATTTTAAAGATGTAGATTCTGAAAGTGCTTTAATCATAGTGGTTTTAGCCAACCCAGGAAGACCTTCTAAAAGAATATGTCCTTCTCCAATTAAGCCCATTAAAATTCTTTCACAGACTTGTGACTGACCAACAATAATTTTTCCTATTTCCTGGAGCGTGGATTGAATTTTGTGAGAAACAATGGAAATTTCTTCGGGAGTAACTTCTGTAACAGCTGTCATTTTTTTCTCCTAAAAAAAACTGTGTGTTTGAAAGGTAATATATTTTTCATTAGAATTTGATGAATCTTCATTGTTTACTTCTTGATCTATTTCGTACATGAGAGCTAGATCAATCCCAGGAATTAAAAAAGCTCGCGTTCCAATTTTTGTTTGTTTTGCCTTACCCTCGGTGATCCCTACATTGGTGTTCGACCATGCGTAATTTAAGATTCCGTAGCATTCTCTCCAAAGGCGAATATTATTGGAAAGAGTATAAACCCCGCCCTGTCTAAATTCTTTTTCAGGATTGTTGATAGCGACACTCACCCCTTCAATACCCGAAGTAAGTCGCTCGTATGTTCCTGTTAAACTAATTGAATGCATTTCTGTTTTGATAATATTATTTATATTTTGTGAGTTCTCAGTTTTCCAATAAGAGTAATTAATCGCACCGCCAAGAGTGACAAAACGCAATCCAAAATTTGTAGCAAAGCCATTTGTTTTGTCATTGTCATCTGTACCTAGGCGTTGATTAATAAAATGAACATTGGCAAATGGAACATTGGGAGCGGAGCCGATGCTGATCGCATTAAATTTTAAATATTGTGGTCCTGATGTAGAAGAAAAATTCAAATTTTGATTGGTGATAGCGTTATAAATAAATCTTTGAGAGAGGGATGTGTGATCAGGATTCATTTCACCAAATAGCGGGCGATAATATCCTGCCATGATAAAACTATTATAAGGGAGTTGATCTGCGAGAGCATAGAGACTTCGTGTGTAGGTTGATGCAAAAACTTTATTATCGTAATGAGATTTATCCGAAGGATCACCCAAAAATCTTCCTTCATAAACAAGATGAGCATAACGGTAGATGGGTCGCCATTCGAGAGCAAGATCACCACTCATAAAAAAATTAATTGTTTTTTTGCGATTGGGATTTTTTTCGTGGTTAGAATCATGCAGAATGGACCTGCGATACCAGCGAAAATCACCACCACCGCTGAGTGTAGAATTCAATGTGTCAAAATAAGGCTCATCTTTGGGTAT
>CAZFSQ010000360.1:0-3064 GCA_964521975.1 uncultured Oligoflexales bacterium
AAACTTAAAAGTTCTTTAATTGCTTAATTTGGCTGTCTGATATAAAAATAAAAAAACCTTCGTCATTACTTCTTCTTCCCCCATCGCTTCGCAATCGGCCGACCACCTTTTTTAGGTTGTGGTTCGTAGCGAATGGCTTGGTCATAGGGCATGGATTTTAATCCCTCCTCTCGCACCAAATCAATAAATTCATATTGAGAACGAACAGCGATTTTGCCAGATTCGGGTTTTCGTTTAATATAACTTCCATCAGATTGTAAAACTCTTGCCTTAACATTATCTTCAAGACAAATATTTAAAATTTCATTGATAATTCTTTTTTTGAGATTCTGACTCAGGACAGGAAAAAGAATTTCGATTCTTCGATCCATATTGCGTGGCATCCAATCGGCACTACCTAAATAAATTTCATCATCATGTTCACCGTTTTGAAAGTAATAAATCCGTGAATGTTCTAAAAAGCGATCCACGATCGAGGTAACTTCAATATTTTCACTTAATCCTGGAACTTTGGGACGCAAGCAACATATTCCTCGAATAATTAAATGGATTTTAACTCCTGCTTGCGACGCTTCATAAAGCTTGTCGATAATTTCTTTATCGACAAGTGCATTCATCTTAGCAATGATCATCCCTTTACCTAATTTTTTCGCATTATGAATTTCCCGTTCAATTAATTTTTTAAACGTTGAACGCAAATTGTAGGGGGCAACGGCCACAATTCTCAAATCGGGTAACGTTTCCTTTTTGAGTGCCGGGTTTCCCAACGATAAAACATTCACTCCCGTAACCAAATTAAATAAAACTGTCACATCATGAACAATATCTGGATGAGACGTAAATAAACCAAGATCGGTATAAAGTTTAGCAGTTGTAGAATTATAATTTCCTGTGGAAAGATGTACATATTGTTTTACTTCATTGCCCTCTTTACGAACAATAAGCGTAGCTTTGCTATGTGTTTTATAACCTACAAAACCAAAAACAACATTAACGCCACTGTCCTGCAATTTTTTTGCCCACACCATATTGTTCGTTTCATCAAATCGAGCTTTTAGTTCAACAACAGCAGTTACTTTTTTTCCATTTTCCGCAGCACGAATAAGAGAATCAATAATCGGGGAGTCTCCCGCTGTACGATAGAGCATCTGTTTTATCGCTAATACATTTTCGTCCATCGCAGCTGTGTATAATAGCTCTGTCACCGTATAAAAACTTTCATAGGGGTGATGAACTAAAATATCTTCTTTAGAAATCAAAGAAAAAATATCTTCGTGACCTCCAAAAATTTTGGGAAGTCTTGGGTTAAAAGGAGGGTCATGTAAAACTTCAATGGGGATTTTTGTAATTTCAAAAAAAGATGCGGGATTAATAATACCTGGAATCGAATATAAATCCATTACCTCTAAATTTAATTTCGCTCTTAAAATATCCAGCATGTCTTTAGGCATGTCTTGGCTGTACTCTAGTCGCACAACTTCTTGATGCTCTCGGTTGATCAGTTCTCTTTGCATCGACCTCAGCAAATCCACCACTTTATTTTCCAATAGGGTGTAATCCAAATTTCGCAAAATACGAATGGAATACGTCGTAGGTTTTTCAATACCATAAAAAATTTGCGGTAAATATTCCGTAATAATATCTTCAAGAGCGATATAATGAAACCGTGGAGAATTTTCACTCACACCTAATTGAACAAACCTAGGTAATACCGATGGCACTTCGACAAAACATAATCGCTTAATTTCAACACTCCCGTGACTTTCCATTCCCATAATTTTTGGAAAAAAAACTAGAAAAGATGAACGATTGGTTAAAAAGGGGAAAGGATGAGCTGGGTCAAACGATAATGGGGTAAGCACCGGAAAAATTCTTTCTTTGAAATATTTCTCAATAAAATATTTTTCACCACTGTTTAAATCACCCACAGATTTAATAACAATGTCGTACTGGGTTAACTGTTTCAAAATATCATTCTGTAAACATCCGTACTTAATTCTAATCATTTCTTTGACACGAGATTCAATTTTATTTCTTATTTGGTGGACAGGTAAAATATCCGGCGACTCGCTCTCTGAAATGCTCTCCGATTCCATTTTTTTGAGCCCCGCTACTCGAACCATAAAAAATTCATCCAAGTTGGATGAAAAAATTGAAATAAACTTTAGGCGTTCTAAAAGTGGATTGGTTGCATCAAGAGCTTCTTCAAGAACCCGATAATTAAATTCGAGCCAGCTTAGCTCACGATTTAAATACTTATCCGTTTGTTTCAAGTCTTACTTTCAAAATCTTCTTCAGGTGAATAGGTTTTCTGAAAATCTAAATCAACAAAAATTTCTCCCGACTGAATCCGAGATTTACACGACAAGCGAACATCCCCCGCCAAAGAAAGTTTTAATCGCGTCAATAGAATTTTTTCAGCTTCATCTATTTTATTTAAGACACCATCACCTGAAATTTTTACCGCACATGTTCCACAACGACAAGCTCCGCATCCATAACGAATATTCACTTTATTTTTAATAGCAACGGCTAAGATTTTCGCATCAGAAATAACATCACAGATCTCGCCCTTGGGTTTAAAAATAATTTTTGGCATTAGCAAGTTTTTAACTTTCAAACTCCGTCATGCCCAATGAGCAAAGCGAATGCCTGGGCATCTTATAGAAAGAAAAGATCCCCAGGCACTTCGCTCCTTTGGTGCTCGTTGGGGATGACAAAAATATCAAATTTAAAAATTGAATACCAACTCCCTATTTATCAGGTTTAATTTTTGCAAGGTATTTTGCAATTTCTTTAAAATCTTCATCCTTCACATTCGCTACCATAGCCTTCATAACAGCACTCATTCCTGTCGTCCTCTTACCATCACGAATGTCTTTCGCTTGCTGTAATAAAAAATCTTGGGTTTTGCCAGCTAAAATAGGATAAATAGGTGCTGTTGGTTTCTTGCCATCTTCACCGTGACACGTAATGCAATTATGTTTGGAGAACAGAGTTTTTCCATCATCTTTTGCGTAGGATGAAAAAGTTGTGAGTAAGGTCGCCGTTAAAAATAATTTGT
>CAZFSQ010000361.1:0-3055 GCA_964521975.1 uncultured Oligoflexales bacterium
CCAACAAAACGCTGGCCTAAAGACAAATATATAGAATTTTTACAGGCACTTGAAAAAACTTATGCGGATCAATTTAAAATTGTTTTGCTCCGTAGTAAAAATGAAGAATCACTGTGTGAAGAAATTGCATCAAGTGTTAAAAAAATACCCCTATTAAACTTAGCTGGGAAAACTTCTGTCAAAGAGTTGAGAATGATTTTTTCCTATTTTGATTTATTTTTATCGGGTGATTCGGGGCCAATGCACCTTGCTTCTTCTTTTAATATACCGACAATTGCTATTTTTGGTCCGACGAATTCTCAAATGGGATTTTCACCACTCAGCACAAAAAATGAGATAATAGAATTAAAATTGCCTTGTAGACCCTGTCATGTTCATGGACCCAAGAAGTGTCCTCTTGGGCATTTTAAGTGCATGAGAGATATTAGTATCAAAGAAATATTTAAAGCTTTGTAACCGGTCAGTAGTTTTTACTTTATGTTTCATGAGGAAGCCTATAAAATTAGAACCAGTTACAAATTGAAATGAGGATGGAGCTATGTTATGTCGCAGGTAATTATTGTCGAAGATAAATTGTCCAAAAAAAGATCGTTTTCATTAGAGCAAGAGAGAAGAATTTTAAAAAATGATTTTTCTCGTAAGTGGGAAAATCCTTTTCCTTTTAAACTTATTTTTATAATACAGAAAATAATACCCTTGGTTTTACTTCCACTTTTTTTACTTTGGTCGTTCTTAATTGTGGGTTTTATTTTTGTCTTTTCAGTTTGTCTTGGACTTTTTCGTTTTTTGGCAGCTTTAGTAAAACGTCACTAAATAGATGAAATTTTTTTTACTTTTATTTTATTTTTGTGCCGATTTATTGTTCAGTCTCAACGATTATTCTTTTGAAATTAAAAAAAATAAATTAAAGATGAAAGATGGAGTCAGTTTAAGTGTCACATATTTTCGGCCGACCTCCAATGATCTCAACGAAAAATTCCCAGTCTTGTTAGAGTTATTACCTTACCGCAAAGATGATTTTTTTTATCAGCGTGATTATCCCATCTATAGTTTCTTTGCTAAAAATGGATTTATTATGGCAAAGGTAGACATTCGCGGAACAGGTTCTTCCGAGGGAAAACTTCCAGATCGTGAATATTCAGAGATTGAACTTCAGGATGCAGTTGAGCTGATTGATCAATTATCAAAAATTCCTCAATCCAACGGTAATGTGGGTATGTGGGGAATTTCTTGGGGAGGGTTTAATGCTTTACAAGTTAGAAGTTTAAAACCCCCAGCATTAAAAGCGATTCTTGCGATGCACACAAGTGATGATCTTTTTAATGATGATATTCATTATATCGACGGTATTTTACATATGGACCCATTTGCGATTGGGGTTGAAGTCGATCTTATTTTCCCAAGATCACCCGAATATAAAATTGACGATCATTATTTTAAAAATAATTTTGAGACGTATCCTTGGTTTCTAACTTATTTGAAGAACCAAAGAGACGGAGATTTTTGGCGAAAAAAATCGCGGCGTTTTGAGATAGAAAAAAATTCAATTCCTATTTATATGATTGGAGGATTACTTGACGGTTATCGCGATACCGTGTTGAGAATTTTAGAAAATGAAGATGCTTCTGTTTTAGCCGAGATAGGTCCTTGGAATCATGATTTTCCAGACACAGGACATCCTGGACCTAATTATGAATGGAAATTGCGAGCCATAGATTGGTGGAATCAATGGCTTAAAAATTCTAACGAAAATAAAAATCAAAAAGAAAAAAAATTGATTATCTTTGTGCGAGAATCTTCACCCAAAGAAGATGAAGCGACAACAAAAGGCACATGGCAAGAAGTAAACTGGCCTCCCAAAAACTATCAAACATTTTTTCTTGCTCCCAAAAACCGGCTATCAAACAAACCCGAAGCAGGAAAAAATAATTTAAAATATATTCCAACGCAAGGAACTGCTGCTGGAAATTGGTGGGGTGAAGTATCACAAGAAATGTCGCAGGATGATCAAAGTTGTCTTGTGTTTGATTCGGCAAAACTTAATAAAAAAATTGAAATGATAGGTTTTCCCGAAATCAATTTTTCTGCAACGACGCATGTTCCTCTTGTCCATTGGGTGGCCCGACTTGAAGATATTTCTGAGGATGGTTCAATTGTTTTAGTAACGGGTGGAGCTTTAAACGGTAGTCAAAGAAAGTCACGTTTGCATCCTGAACCACTAACGATAGGGGCGAAGGATAATTTTTTAATTCCACTTCATTTTTCGACTTGGATTTTTCATCCCCAACATAAAATTCGTTTGAGTTTATGTCACGGACAATTTCCGATGTTTTGGCCCTCACCTTATTTGACGGAATCTCAAGTACATTTCGGAAAAAATTCCTTGATAAAAATTCCGATAATTTCAGATGGGAAAATAGTTTCATTGCCATCTCCTCTACCTTTAGAATATTCAAAAAATGCAGAAGATTCTACCGTAGAACCCCATGTCTATAAAGTCACACGCGAGGATCATTCAAAATCAACTAAGACATCTTTTCTTGAGCAGGAGAGTTTTAGAATTGATGACAAATTTTATAATTATAGTGCTCTTATTGAATCAACGGTAAGTGATCTCAACCCCGCAACTACAAAGTTTTATAGTGTAATGAATGCCGATATGAAAAAAGATAAAAATAAAATTCATGTTAAAACGGAAATTAGTTTAAATTCAGATGAAAAAAATTTCTACGCAATCGTTGAGCGATTTATTTTCAAGAATGAAAAATTATTGCGACAAAAAAAATGGGAAGAAACGATTCCAAGGGATTTTAATTGAGATGCTTAGTCAGAATCAAAGTTAAATATCTGAGAATTTTCCTTTACGATTAAAATGAAAATTCCAGCAATTTCTTCCTACAAGGCCACGGTCTTTTTCAAAATAATTTTCTTTGATAATGATTCTTATATTGTTTCTTTTCATCATTGTCTCAATTTCGGCCAAATGCTTGCCCGTGGGCGGGATACCGGGCTTAGGCTCGATTTCACCCGCGCTCTCAAGTCCGTAGCCTTTAAT
>CAZFSQ010000362.1:0-3047 GCA_964521975.1 uncultured Oligoflexales bacterium
ATAGGCATCCCATATTCATTTATTGGAAATTACATCTCTCAATCAGAAAGAAATCGCCTCTGGATTCAAGCACAAAATGTGACTTGGGAAAACTTAGAGAATCTAAATTACGAGTCAATAAATGTCGGAAAGAATGCAAAATCTAGCATTATTAGATATCTTCAAGGTGAAGCTTTTGATGGTGATAAAAGAATTGTTCATGAGTATGCATACAGTGCTCTAGTGACAGCTCATGCCGCCAAAAATGCTTTCGATAAATTAACTCCCGATAAAATTTTTATGTCGCATGGAGTTTATGTCGATTGGGGACCAGCTCTTCAGTGGGCAATGCAATTAAAAATTCCTCTTACTGCATGGATGGCATCTTATCTGAGCTGTCATTTTTATTTTAGACATGTAGAAGATAATGTACGAATTGATTTTCATAAGTTGAGCGAGCGAGCTTGGGCCCATACAAACTCGCAGCCACTTTCCGTTGAAAAGCAGCGGGTCCTAAGTGAATATTTGAAGTCACGTTATGTTAAGAAAACCAGTTTTGATTTACCAGATATAAGTGCTTATACAGGTAGTAAAATTAATTATAAAATGAAGTATGGACTGAATAAAGATTTGCCGATATGGGGAATAATGTGTCACATAAATTGGGACGCAGTAAGTGATTACTCACCAATGGCATATGATTCATTTGATGAATGGCTAATTGATACAATTAATGAGATAAGTCATAATCCTCTTGTACAATGGGTGATAAAAATACATCCAGCTGAAGCCGTTTATAATCCAGAGAATGGTTTGCATGCAGTTATTCTTAAACATTTCCCAAAATTGCCTGAGCATGTAAAAATAATTCCAGCCAGTGCTGATTCATTAAACCCATTAGATTTTTTTGAGCTAGTAGATGGTGCGATAACAGTTTATGGAACATCAGGTTTGGAATTATTACTTCATGGTAAACCCGTGATTCTCGCCGGGGAAGCTCATTATGGTGGTAAAGGATTTACATTCGATGGTCTTACTGTCGAAACCTATAGGCAGCACTTAAAAAAAGTTCAGAATATTCCACTACTAACTCCTGAGCAAAAATTATCAGCTACAAAATATGCTTATGGATATTTTATTCAGCGTCAGATTCCATTTCCTGCAGTTAAAGATCAAGAATCAAATTGGTGGAGTTACCAAGCTCGTAAAGAAAAATTATTAAAACCTGGTCATAATGTATTTACAGATTTTATTTGCGATCGAATGCTTGATGGAGAAGATTTTATTATGTCTGAAGAACTTGTAAAACAAGCCCCAAAAGCACTTAATCCAACAATTGAAGACATACTTCATTGGCAATTTAAAAAGACAAAGGCTTTTCTTCGAAAAATATTACCAAAGAAATTAATATGCATGATAAGACAAAGAATTTAATCGGTTATGATGAGCATGGACGATTAGTTGATGAAGGGAATTCAATTCATCGAATTATTACACCAAGCTATTTATCTAGTGCTTTAGAAATATATGACCTTTATAAAATAAATAATTTGAATAATATCGGCATCGTTGAAACTAATTGGAGAGAAGACGAAAATTACTTTGTTCATAAAAAGTATACAATTTCATATCCGTTTGAATGGCCTACCGAGATGTATAA
This sequence comes from uncultured Oligoflexales bacterium, assembly GCA_964521975.1. Classification (GTDB taxonomy): domain Bacteria; phylum Bdellovibrionota_B; class Oligoflexia; order Oligoflexales; family CAZFSQ01; genus CAZFSQ01. The sequence continues at coordinate 1,640 of CAZFSQ010000362.1, forward strand.
AGATGCAGTTTTATTTCACTTAAACCTGCTTTTAGAATTGGACAAATTAAGCCTCTGTTTAAAAGATACTCTGTTATCAAATGTAGTTTTTGATTCCACAAGTCCGGTTTTTGTTGATTTCCTTTCGATTATTAAAACAATCAATATTTCCAAAGAAAAATGGCTTGTTGAAGGATTTCCTTTTAATGAAAAAAGATATGCAGTTATAGAGAAAATGTTTATTCCTTTTTTGCTCGTTCCTCTTATAAGTATGGAAAATAAAGACTACGCTGAAGCAAGAAAGATGCTTTCTGTAAGAGCATGTAATATGGGGAATGGACAGCCTGAGTTAAGTGAAGTGTTTTTTTGGAAAAGGCACTCAATGAAAGAGTACTTAAAGCATCCTTACTTGGTAGTAAAAGATTTATCTTATAATCAAACTAAGAAGAAAAAAATAAATGAGATTATTTATTCTTTCAAACAAGAAACGAATTTTAGTAATTATGTTCGGAAACTTTATGATCTAATTAAAAATATTGAGGTGACTCCTCCAGTAGGAGCCTATCAAGAATATTACAGTCAAAAGCAAGAGAGCTTTAACTTTTCTCCACAAGAAAATTGGGGGAATAAACAAAGAAATGTTTTTGATGTTTTAAAAAAAGAATGTCCAGAAACAGTGTTAGACATTGGGGCAAATACAGGCTGGTTTTCGTTTTTAGCAGAACACTTGGGTGCAAAAGTCATATCCTTAGAAATTGAAGAGGATTGTATAAATGCACTATATAGGCAGGCGAAAAAAGGAAACCACAGAATTCTTCCTCTTCTCATGTCATTTGATGATCTATCAAAAAGCTACTTTGGTTCGGTTCCTACCGGTGCAGAATATTCTGAAAGAGATTTTAAAAATGAACCTCTTTTTATTGCGCCACTGGAAAGGCTGCAAGTAGATATGGTTTTATGTTTGGGACTTATTCATCACCTCGTTTTAGGAATGGGAAATGAGATTGAAAAAGTGTTTAAAATTTTATCTCAAATGTCTGGAAAAGCTCTTCTTTTGGAGTTTGTTAGTCTAGATGATCCATTAATTGTTAGTGAGCCATCTTTCTTTAAAAATATACATAAATATAATAAGAATAATTACAGTCTTGAAGAAGTGATCAGGGTTGGGAAAAGATATTTCTTAAATGCTGAAATCTTATCTTCACATCCCGACTCAAGAAATTTGATTTTATTTAAAAAGATTTAAGGTAGAAGATATGATGAAAGAAAAATATCTCATAACTGGTTTTTCAGGATTCGTTTCAAAGCATTTTATCGAATATTTAGAAATGTCGAAAATTGAAGCCGAGGTTTATGGTATTGACCTTCAAGGGCCATCATTTGATTTAAAGCAATTAATCGAAAAAATTTTAAAAATGTTACCTCTGAG
>CAZFSQ010000363.1:0-3038 GCA_964521975.1 uncultured Oligoflexales bacterium
CTTCTTCTGTAACAAAGGTTAAGCCTCTTTTTTTTGAATCAAGTAGCCCAGCATTTTTTAAATAGAATTTAGCCCATCCAACGCGATTATAGATTATAGATTGACCGCCGCTAGGTAAGAAAGTTTGTTTTTCTTCCTCAGTTAGCCCTAACTCTTTTGAGATAATTTCTACAGCTTCTTTAAGAGTTCTTTCTATTTTAAAGGCCTTAAGAGAGGGAAGCATTAAGGTTTGATAATCTGGAATTGTCATTTTAGCTTAACTTTATTGTTTTTAATATTTCAAAAAGTGGTTTAAAATTTTCAAAATCATTTTCTGAAAAATCTTTAGACATTTCCGCCAGTATGTTTTTTGATTTTTCTTTTATATCAGTTGATATGCTATCTATAGATTTTTTACCAAAATGTCCTTTAGCCGTCTCTAGAGCCATCGAGTATGATTCTTGGTATTTATCAGGGCTATATAGGTTTTCTATCGTATAGTTCTTGTCTGGAAAATCTTCGGGCTTAGGTAGCAGAATAGCATAAAAAATATCAGATAGAGCCCCGCTCTTATTGATCATTCTAAATATTTTATTACCCATGTTTTTGAAATTTTTTATTTCTTTTAGTCCAGCTTCATCATTATCATAGATTGCGATAATTTTATTTTTAAATTTCTGTCCGCAATTTTCTAAACCAATCATCATTTTTCTGATATTTGTAGCGCATTTCATGTCATATATATCAAATTCTAATTTTGAGTAGTCTTTTGAGAGGCGCTTTAAAGCTTGCTCTATGTGAATTTTATCAGTTTTTCCTTCCACAAGCAAAATATCTTTCTTGGAGGAATAAAATATATTTTGTTGCTGATAACTCCATATCCCATCAGTTATTTTATCAATAATTTCAAATTTATCTGTATTGCCAACGCAGGTCTTATCGTCAATTTTCTCTAGAGATATGATATGATTTAAATCAAAGCTATGAGTTAGGGTTGGTGAGTGAGTGGTTAAAATGTTGCCTCTATTATCATATCTAGAAATAAGATTTTTTATTATTTCTTTCCTCGAAATGTGGATATGGCTATCTGGCTCATCTAAAAGTATCAAAGATTCTTCATCTCCCAAAACTTCTAAAATAAATTGAAGTAATATTAATTTTTTCTCCCCCTCGCTAAAGCAGCTAGAATCTAAGGTTTTATTATAATTAATTCTTATATCGGTAATAATTTTTGATTCTTTTGGTAAATAAGCCGTAGAAAATAAATTAAAAAAGTATCTATCATTTGAATAATCCCACTTCTTCATTAATTCATCAAATGAGATGGTTATTTCCTTTTTAGACTCAGGATTTAATTTTTGTATAAATCTTATTGTGTCGGTTTGTGGATATTTTTTATATTTAGCAGGGTTAAATTGAAAGGTGATGTTATTAATCTCAAATATCCCTAAAGTTTCTTTAATAAATTGGTCAACTTCTGCATTTACACCCGTTTGCTGTTTATAAATTAAGCAAAGCAAAGCTAGCTGCCAATAATATTTGTTAACAAAGCAAAGTTTCTGCGTGGTCAATTCTCCCATTTTTAAAAAATGCCGCTTAAAATCATCATAAAAGGGCTTATAAAATAAATTAAATAATCTTCCTTCTTCGCCGCTATAATTAGCTATTACTTGAGATGGCAATAATTGATTCTCTTGTTTAAAAAATTCACTTTTTTCAAACTCCCGCTCTTCCAAATTGCCTTGTTTTATTAGAAACTTCCATCCAGTGGCATTATCGTACTCAATTTTAACAGAGTTGTGTCTTGTAGTGTAATGAATTGTATAGTTAAAAGGCTCTTGGCTATATCTAAAGGGCGTTTTTGCATTAAAAATTTTCTTTGGATTATGTAAATATAACCCTGCAAAAATTCCACTTATAGTTTCTATAATATTGCTTTTCCCACTTCCATTATTGCCAATAATCAACGATATATTTTTGCTATTTTGAAAATCTATTTCAAAATTATGAAGATTTTTATAATTACCAATTTTTAGATATTTTAATTGCATAATTTTGTGTTAAAAAACTTCATTTTCAAATTCTTCTTGGGCTTGGGTTTTTAGATTTTCTGCTTCACTTCTTAAGGTTTTGACTTCTTGTTTGATAGATGAAATTTTATCGGCAATTTTCTTTTGAATTGGAAGTGGTGGCAGTATAATTGGTGACAATAAATATTCCTGACCATTTATATTCGGTTGTCCTGCAATTCTCTGATTAGAATTTATCCAGTTTTTATATATTTTGCTTTTTGTATAAAAAAGCAAAAACTCTGGTAAAATTTTTGATTGATTCAGTTTGTATTTTACTAGGTAGCCAGCAAAGCAGCATTTGCCAAAACTATTTTTATATAAAAAAGTTTTTCCAACGGTATTTCCTGATCGGGCAATTAAAAAATCATTTTCTTGTAAAAGATATTTTTCTTCAAACTTTAATGGCGAGACAATTTCATTTTCTAAACTGCCATCTGCATTAATGTCGGTAATTCTTATATATCTAACATCGGTTTCTTTCTTGAGGGTTTTTGTGTTTGCTCCATACATCGGTTTGTTAATTATGACATCTTTAAAAAGCAAATTATCATATTTTCTGCTGTTAATATTTTCTTTTAAGCTCCAAACATCCCATCTGCTCAAGTCTTTAAACTCCACAAACTTTAAAAAACCATCTTGGCTTTGTGCAACTTGTGGCAATTCAATTCCAAGTTCTTGAATCAAATATTCATCAATGCTTTGCTCTAGCTGATTGGCTTTTTGTACTTTGCCTTCGGCTTCAAGGGTTTTTTGATTATAGGCAACAACAAGCTCTTGTTGTTTTGGAAGTGGCGGTTGTGGAACTTTAATATTTTCAAAGTCAATTTCTGACATTCTAAGCCTGCCAGTTGTTCCGCTACTTTTACTCTTGCAAATTTCAGTGAATGATGGCGAAGAAATCCTGGTCGGGCATGGTTTCAATGACGCCGACCGCCAGCATCAGCCGCAGCACCGTGAACAGCCAGTTTTCCTCGGAGATGTTGTAGT
>CAZFSQ010000364.1:0-3027 GCA_964521975.1 uncultured Oligoflexales bacterium
TTTACGTGTCTTAAAAATATAATAAGAAAAATTGAGAGCCGCAATCACATCGCTTTTGGGAAGCCCAGGATCGAGTACATTTTTATTAAAAATGGAAATTCTTTTTTGTTCTGATTCTTTTAAGAGGGATAGATGTTTTGTTTTTCCATAAAGAAGAGGGGTAATATCTAAATCAACCGCTCGCACAATATTTTTATTAAAAAGCTTGATCCACGAACAAGACAAAATAAATGTCCCACAAAAATCTTCCCTTAATGTGATGGGACGGCGATGACAGTTTTCTTCAAAGATCGCTCGGATTAACTCACATTCAAATTCTGGACTTTGAACCGACTCTTCATACCACGCATATTTATCGAAAGAATAGGGTTTGTCACTCATGAATACCTAATCGCTCAAAAGCATGACCAGGGCTTCCCATAACGTTATATCCACAATCAATGTGCATAATTTCTCCTGAAATCGCCTGTGACTGTGGACCTAATAAAAAGGCTGTCCCCTGAGCAACATCCTCTGCCGTCGCAACTTTTCCCATAGGCGACATCGCGGAATATAATTTTCCTAGTTGATCAAAATCTCCAACGGCCGAGGCTGCCAATGTTTTAATCGGGCCTGCACTCACACCATTGACACGGATTTGCTGCGGACCAAGATCGTAAGCTAAATATTTTACAGAAGCATCTAAAGCTGCTTTACAAATTCCCATCAAATTATAACCCGCCACAACTTTTTCTCCTCCGTAATAGGTCATCGTACAGATCGAACCTCCTTGCGGCATGAGGTCTTTAGCATACTTAGAAATTTTAATAAGACTGTAAACGCTAATATCCATTGCAACATGAAAACCATTTCGTGAAGCATCAACGACATTGCATTTAATATCTTCAATGGGTGCAAAAGCAATGGAGTGTAAAAGAAAATCAATCGTTGGAAAAACTTCCTTAGCACGAATAAAGAATTGTTCGATATCGTTATCATTACTCACATCGCAAGGTAAAACAAATTTTGGATTGAGTGGATCAGCCACTTGTCGCACGCGACGTTCCATTTTTTTGCGATCATCTTTATCGGGGAGATGACTAAATCCTAACTCAGCCCCTTCTTGATGTAACAACTTTGATACATACGCTGCAATCGAACGTTCGTTTGCAACACCCATCACGATTCCGCGTTTACCAGAAAATATTCCCATAGAAAATTCCTTTCCACTGTCATGCCCAAAGACTCTCGCGGAGCGAGAGGAATGCCTGGGCATCTTTTTACTAATTTTTTATGTTAACAATGAACAAGATACTTTGAAATTGTTTTTGTCATATGGTCGATATCAAAAGGTTTGGTGATATAGTCATCACATCCTGCCAAAAATCCTTTTTTAATATCTCCCTCCGAGTTGCGAGCAGAGATAAACACAATGGGAACTTTTTTAAGTGTATTATTATCTTTTATTATTTTACAAAGCTCATAACCATCAACCCATGGTAAATTAACATCCATAAGGATCATGTCCAATTTCGCAGTCTCAAGGATTTTAGACAATTCAAGTCCATCACCAGCAATTAAAACTTTGAATCCTTCTTTTTCTAAAATTCTTTTAAGAGCATTTCGCATAATTTCTTCATCATCAACCACCAAAACCGTTTGTCCTTCCGCATCTTTTTTAAGACTACGGAAATCCTCTAAAGAGACAATTTTTTTATCAACAATTTTTTGTCTCTTTAAATCGACAATTTTTTTTCTAATTGACTTCGTTGCGTTCGTCATACAAGATTCTTTTTCGGTCATATGGATTGAATCTTTAATTTTCATGTTTGGTAAAACTGCAATAAACGTTTCTTTTGTTCATGACAATCGCTCTGAAGTCATTCCTATTCATGAATGGGAGTCATTAAATTTTTCTTCCACCCCACAAGAAAAAAAGTTAGAAAAAAAATTGCATTGGCCCACCGGTACTCTGAGTATTTTAAAACAAGCCTTTGACCAGAAAATTCCTCGAAACCGCGTTTGGGTATGCCCCAACAAAAAAACCAAAGCACTACCATTTGCCAATCAAATTTATAAACGCGGCCCTACCCAATCATCCCAACAAAAAATAAGTTATGACATTTCGCTTTTTAATTCTGTAAAAAAAGTGATGGCACATCTTGATACATCTAAGAGTTTTTATTTGATCGACCAAAACGTCTCCGAACATTTTAAGTTTTTAGGTACTCTAAAAAACAAACTCATCATTTCTGTTTCCGAATCACAAAAAAACTTAGAACAACTTTCTTTTATTTTGGAAAATATTCCATCCTCATCCCCGTCGTTAATTTGTATCGGTGGGGGTAATTTACTCGACATCGGAGGTTTTGCTGCTTCACTTAAAAAATTAAAATTATTTTTTGTTCCCACAACTCTTTTATCTATGGTCGATGCTTCGATAGGAGGAAAAACAGGGATTAATTTTTCACCATATGGAAAAAACCAACTCGGTAGCTATTATTTTCCTGAAGGTGGAGTTTTTATTTCCCCCGAATGGCTCTCATCATTACCTAAAGAAGAGTTTTATTCCGGCGGGACCGAATGTTTAAAGCACGCTTTGATTGCTGGCAATCGCAATTTAATCAACCAGCTTACAGAAATTTTAGCTCATCGCGATTTAAAAAAACTTTCCAATTTTTTATTGCCCCTCATTCAAATTAAATCAGATATTGTGAGTAAAGATCCCCTCGAAAAAAATGATCGCAGAATTTTAAATTTGGGTCACACGCTGGGACATGCTCTTGAATTTTATTCTGCTCAGCTTTTGCATGGGGAATGCGTCGCTCTTGGTATCTATTTTGCAGCTCTCCTTAGTCAATCCATCACCGGACTAAGCGATGAAAATGTTTCTTACATTTTTTCTACACTCAAAAATTCTGGCTGTTTACCTAGTTATAAAAAACTGGTTTCTTCGATCCGCGATTCCTCGGAAATTGAAATTTCAGATTGGTTAAAAATTTATCAACTGATTTTTGAGAATAACAGTGTGATCTAAATGACATTTTT